>DASUFX010000656.1:0-3059 GCA_036274355.1 Kofleriaceae bacterium
TCGAGGATCGCGACGGCCTTCTTCATCACGCGGGCAGACTTCACGACCTGCGGGAGGACCATCTTGCCGGAGCCGAACAGCTCGCCGACGATGTTCATGCCGTCCATCAGTGGGCCCTCGATGATATCGAGCGGCTTCGCATAGACGGTCAGCGCCTCGGCGACATCCGGATCGATGAAGTCGGTGATGCCGTTGACGAGCGCGTGCGCGAGCCGGTCCTTGAGCGGCTGCTTGCGCCACGCGAGATCGTCTTCCTTCTTCTCGGCGGCGCCACCGAAGGTCGCGGCAAGCGCGAGCATCCGCTCCGTCGCATCCGGCCGGCGATTTAGCACCAGATCCTCGACCGCTTCGCGCAGCTGCGGATCGAGCTGCTCGTACACCGCGAGCTGACCGGCGTTGACGATCGCCATGTCGAGGCCCGCTTTGATCGCGTGATAGAGGAACACCGAGTGAATCGCCTCGCGCACGCGCGGCGACGTGCGGAACGAGAACGACAGGTTCGAGACGCCACCCGAGACCTTCGTGCCGGGCAGCTCGGTCTTGATGCGACGCGTGGCCTCGATGAAGCCGACGGCGTAGTCGTCGTGCTCCTCCATGCCAGTGCCGATCGTCAGGATGTTCGGATCGAAGATGATGTCTTCGGGCGGGAAGCCGACTTGCTCGGTGAGGATCTTGTAGGCGCGCTTCGCGATCGTGACGCGATGCTCGACCGTCGTCGCTTGGCCGGTCTCGTCGAACGCCATCACGACCACCGCTGCGCCGAACTTGCGAACGATCGTCGCCTGGCGCACGAACTCGGCTTCGCCTTCCTTGAGCGAGATCGAGTTGACGACACCCTTGCCCTGCAGGCATTCCAGGCCGGCCTCGATCACCGAGAACTTCGACGAGTCGACCATCACCGGCAGCTTCGCGATGTCGGGCTCGCTGGCGATCAGGTTCAAGAACCGCTTCATCGCCGCGACGCCGTCGAGCATGCCTTCGTCCATGCAGACGTCGATGATGTTCGCGCCGCCTTCGACTTGCTGCCGCGCGACTGCAACCGCTTCGTCGTACTTGTCTTCTTTGATCAGGCGGCGGAACACCGCCGAGCCTGTCACGTTCGTGCGCTCGCCGATCACGACGAAGTTCGTCTCCGGCGTGATGGTCACCGGCTCGAGGCCCGACAGCCGCATGTGGTGTGGAGGCTTCGCGATCGTTCGCGTCTTGACGCCGTCGACCGCGGCGCGGATCGCCTTGATGTGCTCGGGGCGCGTTCCGCAGCAACCGCCGACGATGTTGAGCAGACCGTCGCGCGCGAACCCGCCGAGCACCTTCGCCATGTGCTCCGGCGTGTCGTCGTACTCGCCGAACTCGTTCGGCAGGCCGGCGTTCGGATAGCAGGCGACGCGAACACCGGCGATGCGCGCGAGCTCGGCGACGTGCGGGCGCATGTCATCGGCGCCGAGCGCGCAGTTGATGCTCACCGCGAACAGGTTCGCGTGGCTGATCGAGTTGAAGAACGCCTCGACCGTCTGGCCCGACAACGTGCGGCCGGACTTGTCCGGAATCGTCACCGACGCGATCACCGGCACGCGGCGGACGCCTTGTGCGAACAGCTCTTCGAACGCGTAGAGCGCCGCCTTGCAGTTGAGCGTGTCGATGTGGGTTTCGGTGAGCAGCAGGTCGACGCCACCTTCGATCAGCGCGCGCGCCTGCTCGCCGAACGTCGCGACGAGCTCGCGGAACGTGACGGACCGCGCACCCGGATCGTTGACGTCGGGAGATAGGGACGCGGACTTCGTGGTCGGCCCGATCGAGCCAGCGACCCAGCGCGGCTTACCGTCTTCCTTGGTCGCGCGAGCGCACGCGCGGCGAGCGGCCTGTGCCGCCGCAAAATTGAGGTCGTGCACGACGCCTTCGAGGCCGTAATCGGCGAGCGCGATCGACGTCGCGGTGAACGTGTCGGTCTCGACGATGTCGGCGCCAGCCCGTAGAAACTGCAGATGAATTTCTTCGATCAGCTCGGGCTTCGTGAGCGCGAGGAGATCGTTACAGCCTTTTACCGAGACGGGATGGTTATGGAAGCGGTCGCCGCGCCACACGGCTTCATCGGCGAGCCCGAGCCCCTGGACCATGGTGCCCATCGCACCGTCGAGAACGACGATGCGGCGTTCGAGCAACTCGCGCAGGTCGTCGACGGCAGACATCCGCCCCTGATTACCACTGTTTCGTGAACTCACCTAGGGGCGGCCACACGTCGTCACGCAAACACTGCAGCGGATCTACGCAGGAAATCGTCAATTCCGCGATGGTAGACTGAGGCTCTAGGGTGGAGTTCACTGGTCGTCAGCTCGGCCGCTACCACTTACTGCGGCTCCTCGGATTCGGCGGAATGGGCGAGGTCTATCTCGCCAGCTCCCGCGGTGCCGCGGGGTTCGAGAAGCTCGTTACCGTCAAGATCCTGCGCAAGCAGGTCAGCACGAACCCCGAGCGCGTGAAGGACCTCTTGCGTGAGGCGTTCATCGGCGTGCGCCTCGATCACGAGAACATCGTGCAGGTGCTCGATCTCGGCGAGCACGAAGGTACGTACTTCCTCGTCATGGAGTACGTGCGCGGCTTCTCGCTGCGTGAGGTGATCGCGTTTCACTCCGAGCAGCGCGAGACGCTGCCGATCCGTCCGATCGCTCACGCAATCCGCTGCATGGCGGATGCACTCGACTACGTCCACCGCGTGCGCGGCGCGCGCCGCAAGCACATCGGCCTCATTCATCGCGACGTCAGCCCGTCGAATATCCTGCTCGGCGCCGAGGGTCGCATCAAGCTGTCGGACTTCGGCGTCGCCGGTATGGCGCAGGACGCAGCGCGCGCCGGCACCGTGATCGGCAAGCCGCGCTACATCCCACCCGAGGCGCGCTTTGGTGAATGTGCGACGCAGGGCTGGGACATCTACGCGCTTGGTGTCGTGCTGCACAGCGCGCTCGCCGCCGATCGCGACATCGAGCGGGGCACCACCCAGATCGGTGAGCGGCTGAAGCCTCTGCTCGAGCTGCGGCCCGATTGTCCGCCCGGCCTCGTCGGGC
>DASUFX010000657.1:0-2141 GCA_036274355.1 Kofleriaceae bacterium
GTGCGGACGCTATACCGCTACCTGTCGTAGGCCTAACGTCAGCGAAGCTCGACGCGTCGACGACGGCCGACGCGCAGCTGAGCGAGCGCGTTCCCAGATGGAACGCCAAGCTGCCAAGGTCGCCAAGAACGCCAAGGAAAAATCTATCCGGACAGGATAACGAGCTGAGAAGCGGTCACCGATCCGGGACGCCCGGTGCGCGGTTGATCCGCCAGCCATGTGCCCGGTCTGAACCGCTCTCCTTGAACGTTTCTTACCTTGGCGTTCTTGGCGTTCTTGGCACCTTGGCGTTGATCCGGACGGCGGGTTTCCGACGCTCGACCAAGGACGGAGCCCGAGCGACGCAGCGAACCAACCCGTCAGATTAGGCGAAGTACTAGGCGTTCTTGAACTTGTGCGTCTCGCCGGCGTGCTCGCCGTGCGCGACGAGCACCGAGCACGGCGCGTGACGGATCACGCTCTCCGCGACGCTGCCGAGCAGCAGGCGGCGGAAGCCGCGATGCCCGTGCGTGCCGATCGCGATCAGATCGTGCGCGCCTTGCTCCGCGGCATTCGTGATCACCGATTGCGGCGGGCCCTGCACGAGCTGGAGATGGACCGGATGGCCGATGTCGGCGTTGCCAGCCAGCAGCTTGTCGGCTTGCGCCTGCGCGCTCGCGAGCACGGCGTCGCGGACCGTCGACCACGGGAACCGCGCCTGGCCGAGTAGCGTCGCGCCCCACGACCCGGCGGGCAGCTGCCACGCATGCACGATCTCGATCGGCACGTTCACGCCGGACAACATCGCCGCATTGCGCAGCGCGCGCGCTGCCGCAGGCGAGAAGTCCGTCGCGACCAGCGGCCGCAAGAACGGGCTCGGCCCCGAGACGCCGCGGCAGACGAGCACATCGCACGGCGAATGCCGCAGCACTGCCGTTGCGACGCTGCCGAGCAGAAACCGCTGCAGGCCGGTGTGGCCGTGCGTGCCGATCACGATCAGGTCCGCGCTGCGCTCCTTCGCGATCTCCGAGATGACCTCGCCCGGCGCGCCGGTACGGCTCATCAGCTCGACGGAGACGCCACGCGCCTGCAGCTGCTGCAGCTTCTCGGCGAGTCGTTTCGCTTCCTCGGCGCGAACCGCCGCAGACACTTCACCGAGCTGCTCGAGCACCGCATTGTCGGCGTGCTCGATCGGTGCGTCGTCGGCTTGCGCGTGCACCATCACGAGCGTCGCGCCGTTGTGTTGCGCGAGCGCTGCTGCGCGCTCGAGAGCTTGCTCGCTGGGGACCGAGAGGTCGACGCCAGCGACGATGGTTGTCAGTCCCACGGCATCTTCCCGACCATGACCGTGAACCGATCGCTGTCGGACGTTTCGAGACTCACCGGCACGCGCGTCTTCCACTGATAGAGGTGGAAGCTCGACTCGTACTCGCTGTCCTCAGACTTCGGCTGCTTCTTCAGCTTGGCCGAGATCGCATCGCGAACCGCAAGCGTGGAGTCGAAGTCGCTCGACGCGGTCACCTTGAAGCCGACGATCTTGCCGTTCACGGCGTACGCCTCGATCTTCGTGTCGCCCTTGCCGAAGCGCAGGCCGGGCACGTTCCAGTACAGGCGATCATCATCGGACTCCACGCTGCCGCTGCCACCGAGCTGCTGCGACAGCTTCTCGGCGGAGGAACCGACTGCCGCGAGCGGGAGCTGTGCGACCCAGTCTGCCGGCTCGACGTACATGTCGAAGCGGAGCTTGCAGTCGTCCTTGTCGAGCGTCGCGCGCTGGTGCGTCGCGGTGTCGAGCCATGCGTCGTTCGTGGGATGCCCCCACGCGGCGGTGAGCTTGTCGTCGAGCTTCTCGCAGACGTCGCCGGTCTCGTAGTCGCCGTAGAGCGAGACCTCGACCGCGTTGAGCTGCTTCGCGTCCGCGTCGAAGCTCACGAGCATGAAGCCATCGCGCGTTGCGTTCTCGATGCGTTGGCGCACGTCCTCGGGCTGGAAGCTGCCCGCTCCCGAGCCAAGGCGAATGCCCTCGAGCAGCGTGCCCATCTGCGCGGGCTTCTGGCCGAACAGCTGGTCGAGCTTCGCGAGCTTCTCCTTCGTCTTCGCCTCGCGCTCAACCTCTTCGCGGCGCATCTCGGCCTCGTACTCTTCGAGCGCCTTGCTCTGCT
>DASUFX010000658.1:0-5166 GCA_036274355.1 Kofleriaceae bacterium
GAACGTGCGCAGCGGCATCGCGAGAAGCTGCGCAGCGACGCGCTGGTTGCCGGCCGCCGCAGACAGCGCTGCGGTGATGCGCGACTGCTCGAGCTCACGGATCTCGTCGGCGAGCGGACGGAACTTCACGGGTGCTTGCGGTACCTCGATCTCGGTCGACATCCGTTCGAGGCGCGCAGGTTGCTCGAGGTGATGCGGCTCGATCACGTTGTCGTGGAGCGCGGCAGCGAGATACTCCATCAGATGCTTGAGCTCGCGCACGTTGCCGGGCCATGGCATCGCGAGCAGTTGCGCGCGCGTCGCGTCGGATAGCTGCATCGCGGCGCGGCGCTGCTGGCGGCATGCGTCGCGCAAGAACATGTCGGCGAGCAGCGGCAGCTCGCGCGGCCGATCGCGTAGCGGTGGGATCCAAAGCGTCGCGCCGCTGAGCCGGAAGAACAGATCGCGGCGGAATCGGCCGCTCACGACGTCGTCGCCGAGATCGCGATGCGTCGCGGCGATCAGTCGGATGTCGATCGCGCGTTCGCGGACATCGCCGAGGCGCAGCACCCGCTTCGTCTCGAGGACGCGCAGCAGCTTCGCCTGGACCGCGAGCGGAAGGTCGCCGATCTCGTCGAGGAACACGGTGCCGCCGTTCGCGGTCTCGAGCAACCCCGGCTTGGCTGTGACCGCACCGGAGAATGCGCCACGCTCGTAACCGAACAGCTCGCTCTCGACCAGGTTCTCCTGGATCGCAGCGCAATTGAGACTGATGAGCGGCTGGCCGTTGCGATGCGATAGCTGATGGAGTGCCGATGCAACGACGTCCTTGCCGGCACCCGTCTCGCCGCACACGAGCACCGGCAGCTCGGAGACCGCGAGACGTTCGACGAGCTCGTAGAGCCGGGCCATCGCCGGATCGGCGACGACGACATTGCGTCCGCCGAGCGAGATGGTGCGCGCCTTGTCATCGCTGCGCGGCGACACTTCGCGGGTGACGCTCGAGTGATAGACGAGCGTGACGCCGCCGAGCGAGATCTGGTCGCCCGAGACGAGCGGCTGCGGCTCGTTCACGCGATCGTGGTTGATCAGCGTGCCGTTCTGGCTTTCCAGATCGGCGAGCTGCGCGCGACCGTCGACCTGGGTGATGCGTGCGTGGCGGCGTGAGACCGAGCTGTCGCGCAGCTGAAGAGCCGTGTCGTCGCCGCGGCCGATAATCACCGTGCCGTTGGCGGGCAACTGGAACACCCGCGTCGAGAGGTCTCGCTCGAACACGAGCAAGTAGTGCCGATTGCTCTGCGCAGCTTCTGCTCTAAGTGCCAGCTGCGTTGTTTTGTCTGCGTATCCGTTCTCCACGACCTACCACCTACAGAGAAGGAACGAACCTTCCCACGCAGCCGGCGCGATCCGCAAGCTGAAGTTTTCGTCCATGAGATCGCGTATGCGGCGACAGCACCGCAGTCAGCGGTTGTCAGTGCAGCCGTTGCGCGGCTGATCGCGGCTCACGTGCGACGAATTCGTCGCGAATGCGGAGCGCTACGCACTGCGCGCGTACTGAACGTGCAGCTTCTCGATCTGATCACGCGGTGCGTAACCAAGCGCCACGGCGCAAGCACCCAACGGGGTACCCGGAATCCGGTCCTGCATCTGCAGCACGCGAAACAGCTGGAAGCGATCGAGGACGGCATGCTTGACGAGGAATTCGCCGAACGGCGAGCGCTTCGGTGCTGCGCGCTTGGACAGCTCGATGATCGCGGTCTGCATCTCTAAGGCAGAGCGAGCGAAGCAAATTCGGTCGCAGAAAATTCGCTAAGTCGCAGATCTCAGGACGGCGGGGATGCTGGCCGTCCGCGGCTGCTGGACCACGAAGCCAAACGAACAGGCCGCATGGCCATCGACGAGCACCTCGAACCGCCAGCGTCCCTCGACAAGCTCCGATGCGATCACGAAGTCGTAGAGCAAGTGGCCGACGAGCTCGCCGTTCGTGGGCGACGAGCGAAAGCTGTATTGCCAGCTGCTCATGTCGCGCACCGGCGTCGGATAGACGACGCGCCACGTGATGCGCGCCGACGGCGACGCAATGCCGGTGAGCCGGTAGCGAATGCAGAAGCGTTGGACGAGCGTCGGTTCGATGATCTTCGTGTGGCGGACGAAGCGCACCTCGCTGATCTCGAAGCGCTCGCCGGTGACGCTACCGACATCGCTGTAGCGGGTGCGGTGCGTGACGGGCACGTAGATCCCGTGATCGAGGACCTCGCAGCCGAGCTGCGGTTGCTTCGCGGGTGCCACGTCGTTCGCGGCATGCGACGCGGCGGACGGCATTGCGATGATCGCGATCAACAGCGCCCGCGCGAGTCCCGCCATGCGATCGAGCGTACTACGCGGCGCCGGCGATCAGCTGATCAATTCTTGGCGCGCCTCGTCGCAGCCGCAGTCGTCCAGCCCGACGAGCTCGCGGGCATCGCCGCAGTCGAGGCCGACCTCACGGTGGAGGATGGTCGCCGCCTGGAAGAGGTTCTCGCAGCGCTGCTCGGTGGGCCCTTGCAGCGCATTGGCGAGCGCCAACCGCGCAGTTTCGGGGACATCCTCGCTGTGCAGTAACAGGCTCGTTACGCTCAACATGGACTCAAATGTGAGGCACGGCTTTCCATTGTCAAGGCACTTTCTTTTGGAAAGTGATAGCGAGAACTTCCCACTTTCCTTTTGAAAGTGCCGTTACTATGTTGGCGACATGCCGAACGCAGACTGTCAATGCCGCGCCTTCCAGGCCGCCGTCGACGTGCTCGGCCGACCCTGGAATGCGTTCCTGCTGACAATGTTGCAAGAAGGCCCGCTGCGGTTCAGCGAGATCGCGGCGCGGCCGAATGGTCCCGGTGACAAGGTGCTCGCCGCTCGCCTCAAGGATCTCGAGGCGCGCGGCCTGATCGATCGCATCGTCGATGCTGGGCCACCGATCAAGGTCAGTTATGCGTTGACGAAGCAAGGTCGCGCATTCGGTGACGTGTCGGCAGCGATCCAACGCTGGGGACGCGATTTGAAGGCGCCGGCGAAGGCGACACGGCGCGCCCGCTAACGCGCCAGCGCGATCGTGTAGCAGCGCTCGGCGCGACCGCGCTGGTCGTTGCCCTCGTCGACGAGCTGCGCCGACGGGAACCAGCGGCGAACCTCGTCGCCGTCGACGGAGAACGGTGGGCCTTCGGCAAAGCCCGGCGGGTAGTCGATCGAGACGAGAAGCTCGCGCTTCGCCATCGGCGTGATCGCGCGCAGGTGGGCGATGTAGCGGCTCCGGATGTCGGGTGGTAGCGCGACGATCGCAGCGCGGTCGTAGATGCCGTCGATCGTGCCGACGAGCTCGCGTGTCGTCGCGAAGAAATCGCCCGCGATGATCGTGATGACGCCCGCGCGATAGATCTCGAGTCCGTCGCGCTCGCTGATCTCCGGCGTTGCTGCGTGCTCCGCAAAGAACTGCCGCACCGCATCTTCGACGAGCTCGACGCCGATCACCTCGTGACCGCGGCTCGCGAGATACGCGAGGTCTTCCGTCTTGCCGCACAGCGGAACCAGAATGCGGTGGCATTGCGCGAGCCACTCGCCATGCCGAGCCAGGAACGCGTTCGCCTTGCCTTCATGGAATGCGGTGCGGCCCTCGTTCCATCTCGCACGCCAGAACTCGTGATCCATGCGCGCACTGTACCCGATGGGCGAACGCACCCGCTTTCCGTCGGATCACGTACGCGATGCACCCGCGCATAGCTCGTGCATCGTGTTTGTCACGGAGAACACCGATGAGCATTACCTACAGCAAGTCGATCATCGCCGCGATCGTCCTCGCAGTGGCTGCTACCGGCAACGCGCAACCGACAAAGGATGAGACGCAGGCGCGATCGCAGTGCTGCGTCCAAAAGACGTCGTCGGTACAGCAGAGCCAGGTGGAAGCGAGGCCAACGCCGCCCCGTGCCGCGAACCCGCCAAAGATCGATCCACAAGCGATCGCCGCGCTCGAGAAGATGGGCTGCTTTCTGCGAAAGCAACAGAACTTCACGGTCAGCGCCGACGCGCAGACCGACTATGTGATCCAGAACGATCTATTGGTGACACTGCCGAAGCACGCCGAGTTGCGTGTGAAGCGTCCCAACGGCTTGCGCATCGACGTGACGTCCGATCGCAAGCAGCGGCAGTTCTTCTACGACGGCAAGACGTTCACGATGTACGGCGAGAAGGTTGGCTACTACACGAGCGTTCCGGCGCCGCCGACGATCCACGAGCTCGCGAACATGCTCGAGGATCGTTATGGCCTGCAGCTGCCGCTGGTGGATCTGTTCCGCTGGGGCACTGCCCAGTCGCCAGTGAAGGAGATCACCGCGGCGGTGCGTGTCGGCACCGAGCGGATCGACGGTGTCATGACCGATCACTACGCGTTCCGTCAAAAGGGCGTCGACTGGCAGATCTGGATCGAGCAGGGCAATCGGCCGGTGCCGCACAGGCTCATCCTGACGACCACCGACGACCCTGCGCGCCCCGCGTACGCGCTCGACATGCAGTGGACGCTGAACACGTTGAATGACTGGCCGGTGTTCACATTCGTCGCGCCGCCCGATGCGGTTCGGATTCCGCTGAGCGAACGCACGATTCAAACCGTTGCACGCGCCGAGCAAGCCAAGAAGCGCTCGAGCGAACCTACCAAGCAATAACCAACGAGGACCGACAATGTTTGGCACACGTTTTCAACGATCAAGTTTGCTGGCGCTCGGTCTCGTCGTGATCGGCGCCGGCCTACGTATCGACGACGCCGACGCACGCGGTGGACGCGGCGGTGGTGGACGCGCCGGCGGCATGAGTCGCGGCGGCGGCGGTGGCTTCAGCCGCGGTGGCGGCGGCATGAGTCGCGGCGGCGGCGCTCGCACGAGTCTGAGTAGCAGCCCTCGCGGCGGCGCGAGTCGCGGCAGCTACGGCGGAGGTGCGAGTCGCGGCAGCTACGGCGGCGGTGCGAGTCGCGGCAGCTACGGCGGCGCAAGTCGCGGTAGTTACGCAGGCGGCGGAACCGCGAGCCGCGGCGGTGCTGGTGCCTATGGCAGCCCTGGGTATCAACGCGGTGGTGGCGCTGCGGCCCAGCGCGGTGCTGCCGGTGCTGGCGCAACTCGTCCATCAGGCGGCATGGCGCAGGGCGGTACCGCACGCCCGCAAGCA
>DASUFX010000659.1:0-2584 GCA_036274355.1 Kofleriaceae bacterium
AGAATCACGCGCGCGCATTCACGCGTGCGGCGTCGCGCGACAGTCGCAGCGACGCCGCATGTCGCGGGATCGGCAGCGTTGCGCGATCCGATCGCGTGCGTCGCGCAGGATGGCAACGATCTGCCTGTTGGCAAGTGCCACCGTCTGCGCGAGCGAGATGGCCGCGCTCGCGACGCCCTAGCGGTAGCTCGAGGGATCGAGACCGAAGCGTTTGATCCAGCGCTGGATCTGTTTGCGATCTTTGTCGAGCGCGCGAGCGACGGCGGACACGTTGCCCTGATGCTCGCGCAGCGCGGCGACGACTTGATCGCGCACCTTCTGATCGGTTTCCGACAGTACGACCGGACGCGGTGCACCCGGTGGTCGACCCGAGCGGACGGTGTCGGGCAGATGCTCGGCGCGCACGACCTCGGTACCGGCGAGTACCTGCGCAGCGGCGAGCGCTTGCTCGAGCTCGCGCACGTTGAGCGGCCACGGATAGCGGAGCAGCAGGCGCGCCGCATCGATCTCGAACCCGGGATGCTCGGCGGGAAACAGTCGCCCGTGCAGTGCGCCGATCAAGAGGCCGAGGTCGCCGCGGCGCTCGTTGAGCGGCGGCACCAGGATCCGGAACCCGGCGAGGCGCGCGAACAGATCGTGACGGAACGTCTGCTCCGCGACCATCTCGTCGAGATCGCGATGCGTCGCCGCGACGACGCGCAGATCGATCGCGACCGGACGCGTGCCGCCGACCGGCATCACTTCTTTTTCCTGCAGCACGCGGAGCAGCGCTGCTTGCGAGCTCGCGGGCAAATCGCCGATCTCGTCGAGGAAGAGCGTGCCGCCATCGGCCGCGCGGACGAGACCGGGATGGTCCTGCTGTGCGCCGGAGAACGCGCCCTTCTTGTAGCCGAACAGCTCGCTCTCGACGAGGTTCTCGGGCAGCGCGCCGCAGTTGACCGGCACGAACGCGCCCTTGCGTCCCGATAGCGCGTGGATCGCGCGCGCGATCACTTCCTTGCCAACGCCGCTCTCGCCTTCGATCAGCATCGGAATCTCGCTGCCTGCGATCTGGCGAATGCGATTGAGCTCGGCTTGCCAACCTGGAACGAGGGTGACGAGACCGGGCTCGGCTTCGGTCGGCGTCATCTCGAGCATCGCTACTGCATCTGCATCGATCGGCATGCGCTCGAAGAAGAAGAACAGCGTGTGGCCGAGCTCGATGAGCGAGCCGTCGGTGAGCACCGCGCGCTTCGTCGTGTGGCCGTCGACGATCGAACCGTTCTTCGATTCGGTGTCGACCAGCACCCAGCGGCCGAAGCTCGGCTCGATGCGCGCGTGCTTGGACGACATCCACTTGTCGGGCACCTTGATCGTCAGCTCGGTGCCGGCTTTTTCGGCGCGGCGCTCGGAGCCACGCCCGAGGTTGACCATGGTCAGATCGCTGAGCCGATAGCGCACCGAGCCCGCGCGGGGCCGGCCGCATTCGAATGCGAGCACGAGGACAGGTTCGGGACGCGGACCAACCCGGACCCCTTTTCCATCCGCATGGATACTCAGCGTCGTCCCGTGCGTGTCACCCACTCTGGGGGCCATCCTAACAGAGGTGTCGCACCCCTGGGGATCGGGCTTTGTCAGACCCGGTCGATAGGGTGGCAGCCGTGGGCGATCTCGTCTTCCTGAACCTCGGCCCCCGCCGCGGGATGCGGAAGGGCACCAGTGCACTCGCCTGGTACGAAAAAGGCTGCGCGCTCGAAGCCAGCGACCCGGACGGTGCGGTGGCGTCATATGTCAAAGCGCTCGCCGGCCGCCCCGACTTCGCGGACGCGCACAACAACCTCGGCCGTCTGCTCCACGATCGCGGCGACCTCGTCGCGGCAGAGGGACACTATCGGCTGGCGCTGTGCACGAGCCGGTACATGGCGCTCTACTGGTTCAACCTCGGGGTCGTGCTCGAAGATCTCGGCCGCAGCGCCGAGGCGATCGATGCGTACGAGCGTGCGCTCGCGATCGATACCCAGCTCGCGGACGCGCACTTCAATATCGCCCGGCAGATCGAGCGCGCGGCGCGGCTCGCGAACGACGAGATCATGATGTACCGGGCGGTTCGCCACCTGAAGCAGTACCGCCAGCTGTCCCGCGCCTCGGGCTAGATCGGGCTAGATCGGGCTTGGCGCCGCGCGCCAGAGCAAGATCTTCAAGTAGTCGGCCTGCGCGAAGCCGACCGGATGATCGGGCTCGGGCGGTAGATCGCGTTCGAGCGAGAACCGACCGGGAAGCGCGTCGCGCACGGTCTTGCGAAACACGCCGCGCTCGACGCGACTCGTGCAGCATGCGCTGACGAGCATGCCGCCCGGGCGCACGTGCGACTCGGCGGCGCGGTACAGCTTGCGATACGCGGCAAGTACGCTCGGTACCTGGGTCTTGCGGCTCGTCATCGCCGGCGGATCGACGATCACGACATCGAACTGCTCATCCGCGGCGAGCGCCGGCAGCCACGTGAAGATGTCGGCGGTGACGAAGTGATGCTTCGCGCGATCGACGACGTGATGCGTCGCCGCGAAATCGAGCGCGCGCTGCGATTGATCGACGTGCGTGATCGATG
>DASUFX010000660.1:0-4346 GCA_036274355.1 Kofleriaceae bacterium
GGCGCGGTCCCCGAATTACGGAGTGACCGCCAATGCCGATGCGTAGACCTCTCTACTTGGAGCTGTGCAAGAGCGAGCTCTGGGAAGGCGTGCGTTGCACGTTGCACGCGGGCCATCAGGGCAGCCATCAGCGACCAGCAACCGACACGAGCTGCGCGATCAGCTGGCGTTCGTCGACGTTTCCGCCGCCGCTGCCGGTCAAGCGCGCGTCGAAGTTCCGGATGATCACCCACTAGCGGATCGAATCGACGTTGTCTTCCCAGTTGGCGCCGTCGAATGGACGAATGCGCCAGTGAGTGAGCGGAATGTCGAGGCAGCGCACATTGACGTCCCACGCATTGGGATGCGAACGCGGGCGATAAAACGGCTGCATGCCGCACGTCGCGCAGAACATGTGTTTCGCGGTGTGCGTGCCGAACGTGTAGACGGCGGGCGTGCCGGCGAGAAGCGTGAAGCGAGACTCGTCGACGATCAGGTGCAAGAAGCCCTTCTTCGTGCAGATCGAGCAATTGCAATCGAGCACGTCGCGTTCGTCGTCGGCGAGCTCGACGGCAAACCGGAGCGCGCCGCAGTGGCAGCTACCTTCATAGCGAGGCACGACTGGAGAATGTCAGGGCGTTCGGGCATCGTCATCCTCCGATGTCTGATTCGGCCGAGCTGTCAGCGGCCCTCGAGGCCGCGCTGGTCCGCGAGCTGCGCCGACTTTACGAGCAGCTCAACGAGCGCTGGTTCAACGAGCGGCTGAACCGTCCGGTGCTCGCGCTCGCCGACACGACGCGGCGACTCGGCCAGTGGACGCGTGCAACGCGCATGCTCGAGCTGTCGCGTACGCTCGTGTTCGCGCGGCCGTGGCGCGAGGTGATCGGTGTGCTCGAGCACGAGATGGCGCACCAGTATGTCGACGAGGTGCTCGGCGTCCTGGACGAGACGCCGCACGGGCCGACGTTTCAGCGCGTGTGCGCCGAGCGCGGCATCGATGCGCGAGCCGCTGGCATGCCGATGGAGTCGCAGACCGATGTCGACTCGCCAGGGGATCGTGCGCTCGACAAGATCCGCAAGCTGCTCGCGCTTGCCGGTAGCGACAACCAGAACGAGGCCGAGATCGCGATGCGCCGCGCGCACGAGCTGATGCTGCGCCACAATATCGAGCAGGCGGCCACCGAGCGGCACTACGAGGTCCGCCACATCGGCACGCCGAGCCTACGTGCGAACGCCGTCGAGGCTGACATCGTCGGCCTGCTCACCGAGTTCTTTTTCGTCGAAGTGATTCGCGTCGGCACGTATCTGCCGCATGAAGGCCGGCAGGCGCACATCTACGAAGTGATGGGGACGCACGCGAACGTCGAGATGGCGGTGCACGTGTTTCAATTCTTGCTCGCGACCGCCGACCGGTTGTGGCGCGAGAACCGTGGCGACGCGCGCGTGCGCAATGGCCGCGATCGGCTCTCGTATCAATCAGGCGTGATCCGCGGCTTTCGCGAGAAGCTGCTCGCCGAGCGCAAGACGCTCAAAGGCACCGGGCTCGTGTGGGTCGGCGACGGCGCGTTGCACGACTTCTATCGCGCGCGGTATCCGCGCATCCGGACCGTGAAGCGCAGCGTGAGGCTCAGTCGCGCGCACGATGCGGGCCGCGAGGCGGGTCGCAATGTGATCTTGCACAAGCCGGTGAGTGACACGAGCACGCGCGCTAAGCAGCGATTGCTGCGCGGTTAGTGTGCATCTGAATCACGGTCGGCAGCGTGATGCCAGCCTTTGCTAGCCCGCGTCGGGACCGGTGTCGGCGAGGCTAGGGCAGGATTTCCGTCGCTTAGATCTAAGGAGATAACAATGAAGCTAGCCAACCTACTTCCGCTGCTCTTGCTCGCCGCCTGCACCGACAACGCGACGAAGCAGGAGTCCGTGCAGATCTTCGCTGGTGCGACCACCGCGATGACCTCGGCGCAGTCCAGGGCGGTCGATCAGGCCCGCGGCAATCACCTCAACGCGCCCGCCGATCTGACGCTCGATTACTCGGGCCCGTGCACGCTCGGCGGCACGGTCGCGCTCAGCGGCGACTATACGGGTGACAGCGCGGTCGACGATCGCGCGGCATTCGATCTGAAGGCGACGTTCAACGGTTGCCACGAGCTGACCGGCACGCTCGACGGCGATCTGCAGTGGACCTCGGTCGCGACCGGCGACAGCTTCACCGCGACGATGACCGGTGGCTTGAACTGGAAGGGCAACGACGGCGAAGCGTCGTGCGACTTCGATCTGTCGCTGTCCGTCGGCACGACCGGCGTGAGCTACGACGGCCACCTCTGTGGCTACGACGTGAAGACCGAGATCGTTCTCGGCCACTAACTACATGTCGAGCGTCGCGCAGTGGGTCGCATAGATGTGACCCATTGCGGTTCCGCTCGAGAACGTCAGCATCACGTCGACCGCGATGAAGCTGCCGTCGACGGCGGCAACGAGCGTGATCTGCTTGCCGGTCGCGGCAAGCCCGAGTGGACCGCCGAGCAGGTCGCCCTTGAGGTCGACGATGTTCGCGGTCGACATGTTCGAGTCCGGCGTCGCCGGATTGACCTCGCCGAGGATGAGCTTGTAGTCGGGATTCGCCATCCCGGTTGTCGGGCAACCGGGGTTCGCCTTGCGGTAGGCCTCGATCCGCAGCGTCGTCGCATCGAACGTCGTGCCGTAGTAGGCGCTATCGAGCGTCCGGTTCGTCTGGAACATCAGCGCGACGCTGGTGTTCTTGCATTGGCCGCTGCAGATGTCGTTCGCGTCGTCGAGGTTCGCGTCATTTCCATCACCGCCGGCATCACCGCCCGCGGGCATGGATGATCCGCATGCCGCGAGCGCCATCAAGACCCATACCGGACGCACCCGAACATGATAACCCTGCCCGTATGAAAGCACTCATTCTTGTCGTGGTGGCCCTTGCTGCCGTTGCGTGTGGCAGCAAGAAGCAGGACAAGCCTGCAGAAAAACCGGTCGAAACGAAGACGTGTCCCGCCGGCCAGGTCGACAAGGATGGCACCTGCACGGTGATCGTCACACAGCAGCAGGTGGCCGCGGTCGCACAGCAACAGTCGAGGATCGACGAGCTCGCGAAGCTGCTCGATCAAGTCGACACGCTCGCCGCACCGGTCGACGTGCTGAACGGCCTGCGCGACATCGATGCATGGAAGGCGCTCGTCGCGTCGAACGACAAGGCAAAGCTCGCCGACGATCTCGTCGCGCAGCTACAGAACGGGGTGAAGACACTGCGCACGTTCAAGGCGAGCCTCGGCGAGGTGCAGACGCGCGTCGGCAATCTCAAGGGTGAGCTCGACAAGCTGATGACGCAGACCGGCGCGGCGCAGAAGTTTGCGGACGTGCAGGCGCAGGTCTCGGCGCAGATCAAAGCGACCGTCGAGCCGTTTGCCGCGCAGGTCACCGATACGATCCAGAACGCGATCGTACCGCTCAGCGCGAAGCTCGACGAGGTATCGGCGGTTGTCGACATCGCGTGCGGCACGGTGAAGCTCAAGGGCGGCGACAAGGCGAAGGCGCTGTGCAAGGACGCGAAGGATGCGTTCGCCAAGGCGACGACGTTCATCACCGACTTCAAGAGCAAGCCCGCTGCGCTCTACGCCGAGCTCTCGACGACGCTGCAGAGCCAGCTCGAGCAGCTCGTCGACAAGGAGACGAAGCTCGCGCTCGACACCGCGCAGGCGAAGGTCAACGACGCATTGAAGCTGCCGGCAGCGGGCTCGGCGGCGCCTGCGGGCGTCGCCGCGGGCTCCGGTTCCGCGCAGTAGCTAGCGGGTGACGGCCTTGTAGCGAAAGCAGTCGACGAGGTGATCGTTGATGAGGCCGGTCGCCTGCATGTGCGCGTACATCACCGTCGAGCCAACGAACGAGAAGCCACGCTTCTTGAGCTCCTTCGCGAGCGCGTCGGACTCTTTCGACGTTGCAGGAATCTGCTTGGTGTGGGCCCAGCGATTCACGATCTGCTTACCGCCGACGAAGCTCCAGATGAACTTGTCGAAGCTGCCTTCGCGCTCGACGAGGTCGAGGAAGTGACGCGCGTTGTTCACCGCTGACGTGACCTTCTGGCGGTTTCGCACGATGCCGGGATCGAGCAGAGCCTTCTCGATGCGCGCCGGCGTGAAGCGCGCGACCTTCGCCGGATCGAATCCCGCGAACACGCGGCGATAGCCGTCACGCTTGTTGAGGATCGTCGACCACGACAGGCCGGCTTGTGCGCCTTCGAGGATCAGAAACTCGTAGTGCTTCTGATCGTCGTGCACCGGTACGCCCCATTCGTGGTCGTGGTAGTCCCAGAATTCTTCGCGAGTCGCCCAGACACAACGTTTCTT
>DASUFX010000661.1:0-10110 GCA_036274355.1 Kofleriaceae bacterium
CCGTCGTCGGCATCGGATGCGGATTCGCATCGCCGACTCCGAGCTCGCCGTCGTTGTTTTCGCCCCAGCACTGCGGTGTGCCGTCCATCAACACCGCGCACGTGATGTCGGAGCCCGCGGTGACCGAGCGTGCCGCGCCGATCATCGCTGCGGTCGGCGAGTTGCGCGCAGTCGTGCTGCCATCGCCGATCTGGCCGTCCTGGTTGCTGCCCCAGCACGCAATGGTGTTGTCGCTCTTGAGCACGCACGCATGCGCGGCGCCGACCGTGAGCTGCTTCGCGCCGCTCACGTCGCGCACCTGCACCGGCGTGCGGTTGTCGGTGTTCGTGCCATCGCCGAGCTGCCCCGAACCGTTGCTGCCCCAGCAGAACACTTCGCCCGCTTCGGTGAGCGCGCAGCTCGACTGGTCGCCGGCGCCGACCTTGACCGCCTTCATCACGCTCGCGACCTGCACCGGCACGTCGCTATCGGTCACGGTGCCGTCGCCGAGTTGACCGGAGCTATTCGCGCCCCAGCACCAGACCGTGCCGTCGTTGCGCACTGCGCACGCATGAGCGGCACCGGACGAGACGTCCTGCGAGCACGCCGGCGGGACAGGATCGGTCGGCACGCACACCATGTCCTGGCACTCGAAGTCGGGCGGACACGAGCCATCGGGATTGCATTGATAGTTCGTGCCCGTGTAGTCGACGTTCAGGGAGCACGCAGTGAGAATGACCAGCCAGATCGCTCGCATCAGAAGTGCCCTCCTAGAACAACGGCAGCACCACCATGTGTCGGCGTGAGCGTCGCGCGCATTGCGGATTCAGATTCCGGGTTCGGTCGCGTCAGGAACAAGATCGTCGTGACGATCGCGAATGCACCTGCGGTTCCGGCGGCAATGTTCGTAACGAGTAGGTTACGGCGCGCCGAGCGCTCGACGCTCTGCTCGTCGCTCCACGGATGATCGAGGCTCGTCGCGTGGAGGTGCTCGATCGTCTGCATGTTGTCGTACGTGCGGTACGCGAAGTAACCGCCGACGCCAGTGACCGCAACGGTCGCGCCGCCCCACAGCCACCACTGCAGGTACCACGGGCGTGGTTTCTCTGGCTCGACGGTCTTGGGTTTCGCGTGTCCGACGCGATCGGATCCGACCGGCGTTTCCTTGCCCGAGCTCGTGATCACGATCGGCACGTCCTTCGAGCCGAGCTCGACGACGCGATTGCCGTAGCGGTCGAGGCCATGAATGCGGAGATCGATTCGCTTGCCGAGGCCGAGCTCGATCGTGATCTCGTTCCTGCCGTCGGCGGATAGTGTTTGCTCCGACTTCCCGTCGACGATGAAGTAGACCTTCGCCGCCACGATCATTTTCTGCGGATCGTTTGCGACCTTCAGCGTCACGGCCGGCGGCGTGTCTTGCGTCTCGGCCTTCGCCTCGAGCGGTCCGCTCTTGTTGGCTTGCGCGTGCGCTGCATCGAACGGTCGCGTGATCTTCGGCGACGTGCCCTCGGGCAGCGCGCCTTTCGGATCGAGCGCGAGCCACTTCGCGAACGCCTTTTCCGACGGTCCCGCGTTACCGAGCGCAGCTTCGACGATGCCCGTTAGCTTGTAGATTTCGGCGAGCTCGGCAGGGCCCGCGGTGCCCGCTTTGAGCGCGGTCTCGAGCGCCGGCTGCGCGGCCATGTAGTCCGAGCCTTCGACGGCCTTGCGTGCGTCGGCGAGTGCGTCCGCACGCGCGTCTCGCGCGAGTGTGGTCAGCAGCGCGGCCGCGATCGCGACCTGCCCCCACAGGGACCTCATTCGCGAGAGCTTACCACCCGATGCGTCGAACCGATGATTTTCCCGACTCGATATTGATCGTGAGGTTCTGCGTCGATCCAGACGGCGAAACTGCGCGAACGCTGTGTTTACCTGCCGCGAGCTTGATGTTCACGACGGGCGTTTCGCCGTACTTCTTTCCGTCGATGTAAATCACCGCGTACACCGGTGCCGAATCAATCGTGATCGTGCCTGGTGGGCCAACTTGCGCCACCGCCTTCACCGGTTCTGGCGTTTTCTCGACTGTCTTCTCGACCTTGTCCTGCTTCTTCTCGACGATCTTGTCGGGCTTCTTGTCGGCCTTTTTGACCTCGCCGACCTTGTCGACCTTCTTCTCGACGCGCGCCGTCTTGTTGGACTTGTCACGTTTCGTGTCGGCCTTCTTCGCTTCGACGTCGGACGGTGGTGTGACTTTGTTCTCGTCGGCGCTCGGTAGGGCGGCAGCTGCATCCTGCGAAACCTCGGCCACCACGGGGGCCGCAGGCGGCGGTGTGGGGGCCGTCGCGTTCATCACGACCGCTTCGGTGTGCTCGGGCTGTGCCTGCGCGGGCGTCGCGGATTTCTGCTCGCGCACCTCCATGTAAAAGATCGCCGCGGCTGCTGCGATGGATGCGATCGCAACCGTCGCGATCATCCACGGCAGGCGCGAGCCACGCGGCGCCTGCATCGCCACGGCGCCCGACATACGTGGCGGCACCGCGACGGGTGGCGCGGTCTCGTCATAGCGCCACTCGGCCGGCGCAACCGCGTATGGACCCGACACGCTCTGCGCTCGCATCGGCTCCGATGCGTGCTTCACGATGATGCCGGACTCGTCGGGAACGGCGTCCTGTCCGCCGGAGCGCCGGCTCGGTGCGGGCGTAAACGCTCCGTCGGTTCCAAACCGATGCGGGCGCGATTTCATGCCCTCGTCTTCGTACAGCGAGTCGATCGCTTGCGATGCCGCGACGAACTGCGCGACTTCCGCTTTTGCCTCCTCGACCCGGCGATGGATGTTCGACACCGGCGTCGCCGACATCGACGTGCCGTGCGCGACGAGCGAGCTCGATCGTTCGAGATCGAACTGGCCACCCTCGCGCGCGATGCGGAGCAACATACGTTGCTCGGCAAGCGTGGCCTCGAACGAGCGCGAGACCTCGTCGCTGATCGTTGCCGACTGCGCGATACCGCCGAGCGGGCCGACGGCCTGACCGAGCGCTTCACCGAGCGCGCGCGCACTGGCGAACCGATCGTCCGGGTTGCGCGACAGCGCTCGCGCGATCGTGTCTGCCAACAGCGGCGGCACGTCGGGGCGTACCTCGTGCAGATCCGGAATCGGCAGCTTCGTGATCGCTTCGAACGTCAAGAACTCGGTGTCGCGCCTGAACAGATACTGCTGCGCGAGCGTCTCCCACAACACGACGCCGAGCGCCCAGACGTCGACGCGGCGATCGAGCTTCTCGTTGCGCAGCTGCTCGGGCGCCATGTACGCGTACGTGCCTTTGACCGCGCCCGTGCTCGTGCGCACCGATGCGTCCTGCACCTTCGCGATGCCGAAATCGAGCACCTTCACGATGCCGTCGGTCGTCGCGAACAGATTCTGCGGCGAGATATCGCGATGGACGACGCCGAGCAGCTCGCCATCGGTGCGCTTCAGCTGATGCGCGTGATGAAGGCCTTCGCACGCTTGCACGCCGAAGCCAGCGACGAGGCGCGGATCCGGAAGGCCCGGGTAGAAGTCTCTGCGACGGAACAGCGAGAGCGGGACGCCCTCGAGGTACTCCATCGCGATGTAGTACTGGCCCTCGCATTCGCCGAGCTCGAACACCTGGCACACGTTCGGGTGCGAAATGCGCGCGGCGACGCGTGCCTCGTCGAGGAACATCGCGACGAACTGCGGATCCTTTGCAAGGTGCGGGAGGATCCGCTTGATGCAAACCAGCTTCTCGAACCCGCCGTCACCATGGAGGCGAGCGAGAAAGATCTCGGCCATGCCGCCGGTCGCCAACTTCGCGACAAGCGTGTACTTCCCGAAGCGTCGCGCTTCGGAGGCCGTGCTGGCCGCCTCCATCCCGGCGAGTATAGCGCTACAGGCCGATCCAGTAGTTGGCCTTGACCATCACGATGTGCTCGCCGGGCGCACGTCCTAGATCTGTAACGTCCTTCGCGAGATCGAACGCGCCGTCGTCGACGGAATTGCTCCGGCCATGGCTCCAAATTGCGAAGACAGCTGACCCTGGGCGGTACTCCCACCTCAGCACCACCGTCGACCGGAGCTCACCGATGTTGAAATCAGGACGATCGAACGAGTAGTTACCGTTGTGCGACACGGTCACGGTGCCGTCCATCTCGGTGTAGTCGTTGCCGGAGAGCATGTGGAAGCGATCGGAGAACCGCTTCGCGTGTGGATTGTCGACGTCCTTGAGCTCGCTGTAATTACCTGCCGCAACAAACGGTTGCGCATACACCTGGAGCGAGAGCTTCGGTGAGAACGTCCAGTTCACACGGGTCGTCACCGAAACCGTGGTCTGCGCGATGGTGCCGAACACGTAATGCGTGCGGCCCGCGTCGTCTTCGATCTGGTCGATGTACTGCATCGGATCGGTGCGCTGGGTCCAATCGAGAGCGGTCCAGATATCGATGTTCGACCGCGCCTGCACGTAGACGGCACCGCCGGTGTTCACCTGCATCGCGTCGGCCGCGAAGTTCCGGTTACCGTTGACCCAGAACTCGCCACGCACGTCCTTGCGCGAGTCCGTGGAGATGCCAGCGGTCGATGCTAGGCGCGTGTCTGTGCGCAGCGCGTCGCCGCCACGCAACGCGGTCGTGTCCCAGCCGCCAGCCTCGACGTGCCAGCCGTTGCGAACGAACCAATAGTTCGCGAGCTGCGCGGAGGCGTTGAAGTCGACGCCATACGTGAGCAGGCGTGGCTCCATGTCGTGCGACGAGAACAAGATGCTCTGCGCACGCCAGTTGAGCACGGTGTCGCCCGGATCATCTTCGCGGTACTCGCCCCACAGCCATGGATCGACGCGATCCGAGTACATCTGGAAGCCGGCGTCGTTGAGCTCGAGCCCCGGCGTTCGCAGATCACCGCCCTGTGCCCAGCGCACATGCTTCGTCTCGCCCGAACGACCGACGAACCACGACATGCCGAGGCCTGACAGGCTCGTGCGCGTCGGATCGAGCATGACGTTGCTGGCATCGGGCCGCTGGAACAGGTGGCGGTTGAGCTGCTGGGTATTTGCGATCGCTGCCTCGGTGCCGTGCACGTAGCTGCCGACGCCGTGAACGTCGAGCTCCCACGCATTGTCGCCCCAGCGATGGGTGAACTGGGCGCCCGCGGTGTACGCCTGATCGTGATTGATATCGACGAGCGGAGTGCCGTCGAGCGAGCGATTCACCGCGGTCGCCGACGCACCGATCGTCGTTCTGCCGCCGTGTAGATCGCGCTTCACGCGACCGACCGCGTAGTTCGTGAGCGGCGCGACGACCGGGTTCATCTTCGTGCCAGCGTCGTCGACGATCGTCGCGTTCTCCTGGCCGGTGACGGCGTCGAGCACGCCGACCGACCAACCGCTGTTCGTCTTACCGGTAACCTTCGCGGCGCTGTAGATCGTCGTCGACGTCGGCGCGTCGATGAACGCGTAGTCCATATCGGGTTCCGCCGGCGCAGCACCGATGCGGCGGCTATAGAACGCGCCCTCGATCAAGTTGTCGCCGCTGCCGATTGGCAGCTTGAAGAGATCGACGCCTTCGAGGAAGAACGGCCGCTTCTCGGCGAAGAACAGCTCGTTCGCGGACAGGTTGACCTGCGACGGATCTGCTTCGACCTGGCCGAAATCGGGATTGATCGTTGCCGATAACGTGAACGCCGGACCGAGGCCGAACTTCACGTCGACGCCAGCGTTGCCGAGTGCTGAAGTCTCGGGGTTGAGCGGATCGCCCGCGTCGATCGGCTGGGTCTCCACGCCGCCGGTCGCGTACGGCAAGAGCTCGAGCCGGCGGGCCGACTTGTTGACCTCGATCCCCTCGACGATGCCGAACCGACTGACGATCTGGTTGCCGGTGCGCGGCCACGGCGACCACGCGCTCTGCTCTTGGTTGCGCGCGATCATCCGCACGACCTGCAGACCCCATTCGTGCGTCTCGCCACCGGCGAAACGTAGCTGGCTGAGCGGGATGCGGACCTCGGCCGTCCAACCTTCGGGCGTGATCGCGACATCGCCGGTCCACACGGCGTCCCAGGTGTCGTCCTGTGCCATGTCATCGAACAGCATCATGTCGCGCTGTACGCCGGCGGCGTTGATCTGAAAGACGTACGCGGTGCGCTTGTCGTGATACGAGTCGAATCCGATCGCGATCGCATCAGCGAGCGCATCGACGTCGCGACGCGTGAGCGTGCGGCGGATCTTGCCCGGCTCGGGATCGCTCGCCCACACGCCGACGTAGATCGCCTCGTCGTCGTAGAGCACGGCGAACTGCGTGTCGTGCGATGCCTTGGCGCCGTCCTTCGGAAAGCGCTGCGTGAATCCGCCCTGCCGCGGCGCGGATGCCCATGCAGCCTCGTCGAGCTTGCCGTTGATCGAGATCGAGCCCGTGCGTCGGGTCGCGTGCGCGCGCACCTCGGCCGGCAGCGTATCGGCATACGCAGCCGCGCTCGTGAGGACGAGGAACAAGCCAAGACGGCGCATGCGTCTGAGATGCGTGGCGAGCACGAACGGTGGACTCGCGGGGCAACCCGATGTTGCATCAGGAGAATTCCGCCGAATAGTGCGACAGCGCTGCGACAGCACAAATCGTCGCGCTTAGCGGCGCACCTTGGACGTTCTCTCAGGCATTTGCTCGTCAGAGACGCGGGCATGCTCCAGCAGTAATTGCGTGATGCTGGTATTGAGCTCGTCCCGCCCTCCGATCGAGCACGGCGAGAATTCGAACTGACCAGCGTGCCAGTCGAGAAGTGCCATCAGCCGCTGCTTGGGCGCGCCGTTTCCGGTACTCGCCTCGACCTTGAGCACCTTGCCCTCCGACACGAACAGGCGCGCGATATCGCCGTCGCGTAGCAGCAACAGGATGCCGCTCTTGCGCTCGAACTCGAACAGCGAGAGCAACGTGCCGAGCCCGATGTCGACGAGGTTGCCGCGCAACCCGGGATTCGCGATCGGCGCGACTGGCGCCACGACGCGATGCACGCGAATCACGAGCTCCTCGTCGAGAAATGGCCGCGGAATGTAGTCGCGAATGCCGGCGCGGAATGCCTCGAGCCGCGCGAGATCGCCCTCGTCGCCGGTGAGCACCAGCGGCACATCAGCGAGCACGGTGTGCTCCGACATCGCGTAGGCGAGATCGACGCCGCTCATACCGTGGTCGAGCACCGCGGCGCTGATGATGACGTCGGGACGCCACTGCGTGCACGCGTCGAGCGCTTCGGGCATCGACGCGACCGCGATGATCTTGAAGCCCGCGCCTTCCAGGCACCGCACCATGCGTTCGCGAAGAGGGCCGGTGGGCTCGACGATGATCGCGGACGTCGTCGTCGTGAGGCCCGGGTTCGTGGTCTCGACCCGCACGTTGTCGACGTGCGCGCGCAGCTTGATCCGCGATGGTGTGTCGACACCGATCAGCTCGAAGCCCATCCCCGGATGACGACCGAGTGCACGCGCCGCCACCGGCGTCAGCATGTGCGCGACGCGCGCGCGCATCGCGAGGAACGTCGAGTCGGGGAGCGTGAGCCGGATCTCTGTCTCCTCGCCGACCGGAAGCAACGCGTCGGTCCGGATGAACATGCCGCGCGCGGAGAGATCTTCAGTCTCGGCTTCGACAGGGCCGCTCGGTCGGTCGAATTCGACTCGGCAGCGACTGACCAGTCGCAGGTCGCGCCCCCGATGTTTCGGCACCGAAACCTAGGATACCGGTCAGGCTTTTGGTTGTCCCGTTTACGGGAGGGACCGACGAAGCGGTCGGTTTCAACAAGTTGGCGCTCCCGCTTGCAGAATCCGGAAGTTTCAAGAATCTTTGAAACGTCTTGAAGCATCGGAGAAGCAGCCCATGACGGTCGCTTACGAATCAGTCACGTCGGTCGGGGCTGCGGTCCTCGATCGACTCGCAAACATCAGCGGTGCACGCGGTGCAATCGATCTGCGCCAGCGTCTTGCTGCTCTCGGACGCTGGGTCCGCGCGGATCTCGCCGACTTCGAGGCGGAGCTGGCGACCATCCCGCGCGGCGCACGCGTCGTCCAGCAAGCAGCACATCACCTGCTCGATCTGCGCGGCAAGCACCTGCGGCCGCTGTGCGTCGCGCTCGCGAGCCGGTTCGGCGAAGGCTTCACGCCACGCGCGCGCGGCCTCGCGGTTGCTGTCGAGCTCGTCCACACCGCGACGCTGTTGCACGACGATGTCGTCGACGTCGCGGAGCGGCGGCGCGGTCAACCGGCCGCAGCAATCGTCTACGGCAACGCAGCTTCGATCTTCGCGGGCGACTGGCTGCTCGTCGCAGCGCTTCGGCGCATCAGCGCGACGGGCGTCGACGGCGTGCTCGAGAAGATGCTCGAGGTCATCGACGAGATGATCATGGCGGAGTCCCTGCAGCTCGAACGCCGGGGCCGCGTCGTCGCCGATCGCGATGAGTACTTCCGCATCGTCGAGGGCAAGACCGCCGCACTGTTCCGCTGGGCGATGCTCGCGGGCGCGCGGTGCGCCGGCATGGCGGCCGAGCACGAAGCCGTGCTCGAGAAATACGGCGTGCACCTCGGCGTCGCATTCCAGGCTGTCGACGACGAGCTCGACTTCGCCGGCCTCGAAGCAACCGGCAAGGATCCACTCGCCGATCTGCGCGAAGGCAAGATGACCTATCCGCTGATCGTGGCGCTCGAGCGGGAATCGTCGCTGCGTGCGCGGCTCGAAGCTGTTCTCGGTGAAGACGTTCCGAGCCCACTCGAGCTAACGGCGATCGCCGCGGCTGTGCGAGCAACGGGCGCGCTGCAAGCAACGCGCGAGCTCGCCGAACAGCACGT
Organism: Kofleriaceae bacterium; assembly: GCA_036274355.1. Lineage (GTDB taxonomy): Bacteria > Myxococcota_A > Polyangia > Haliangiales > Haliangiaceae > JABFXX01. The sequence goes on from DASUFX010000661.1 coordinate 8,790, forward strand.
ACAGCTCGCACTCGAGACGTTGGCAGCGCTGCCCGCCGGCACCGCACGCGAATCGCTCGAGACCGTCGCACTCGCTTCGCTGGAGAGGACGTCATGAGCCAGCTTGCCCACCAACCAGAGTCATTGCCGACGCTCGCCCCGCAGCAGCTCCCCACGCTCGGCAGTGGCGAGATGTTCGATCGGATCGCGGCACGCTACGACTTCGTCAATCGCGTGCTGTCGCTCGGTCTCGACCAGCGCTGGCGGCGACGCGTAGTCCGCTCGCTCGGGCTCGAGACGCGCAAGCGGTTCGGCCGCAAGGACGTGCGCGGCCAGTGGTTCGGCGAGCGCCCGCGCGTGCTCGACGTCGCAACCGGCACCGGCGATCTCGCGATCGAAATCGCGCGTGCGTGCCCCGGCGCGTCCGTGATCGGCCTCGACCCGTCCGGCGGCATGCTCGGTGTCGCGAAGCAGAAGCTCGCGAAGCGCGGCCTCTCCGATCGCGTGGAGCTCGTGATCGGCGACGCGCAGCACCTTCCGCAAAAGAACTGCGAAATCGATGCAGCGACGATCGCGTTCGGTATTCGCAACGTGCCCGACCGCGGCCAGGCGCTGCGCGAGCTCGCGCGCGTGGTGCGACCGGGCGGCCGGATTGCAGTGCTCGAGCTCGGCGAACCGCGGCGGGGCTTGCTTGCAGCCGCTGCACGCCTCCACTGCCACCACATCGTGCCCAAGCTCGGTGGCTGGCTCAGCGGCTCGCGCGAGTACGAGTACCTGCAGCGCTCGGTCGCCGCGTTCCCGCCGGCCGAGGAGTTCGCCGATCTGATGCGCGCCTCCGGGCTCGACGTGATCGAGGTCGTGCCGCTCACGTTCGGCGTCTGCACGCTGTATCTCGCGACCCCTGCCGAGGAGCGCTGACATGAAGGCGGTACCCGACATGTTCATGGAGCGAATCGGCGACGTCGCGCATGCCTTCGCGCTGCGCGACGCCGACGACGACCTCGATGCGGGCCTCGCAATCGCACGCCGGCAAGCAGGCTGGACGTTCATCGCGCTGCCGGCGCCGGTCGTCGCCGCGCCTGGACTCGTCGCTGCGTGGCGGTCGACGCCGGTCGTCGCGTGGTCGTCGTCTGCGCTGACGATCGTCGGCGTCGGCACCGCGCACGAGCTGCGCGGCCGCGGCGGTGCGCGCTGGCGCGAAGTGATCAGCGGTGCTGCGCGCGTCGAGCACACGACGCTCGTCGATCGCAGCGGCACCGGTTCGCTCGCGCGCCCGCGCTACCTCGGTGGCCTGGCGTTCGCGCCCGGCGCCGCCGACGGTGCGCCGTGGCAGGGCTTCGGC
>DASUFX010000662.1:0-11023 GCA_036274355.1 Kofleriaceae bacterium
AGGCTCTTCACGATCTGAAACCCCATTGTCTGCCCCAGCGATGCATCGCGTTGCTCGCGCGGTAACCCGACCCCGTTGTCACGCACCTCGAGCACGATGTTACCGCTCTGGAGCTCGGCAAGGCTGACGATGATCTTGCCCTCTTGCGCGTCGGGGAACGCGTGCTTGAGTGCGTTCGACACCAGCTCGTTGACGATCAGCCCGCACAGGATCGCGGTATCCATGTCGAGCTCGACGCCATGATCTTCGATCTCGATCTCGACGGTCGAACCATAGGTCTGCTGCAAGCTGGTCACGAGCGCGCGCAGGTAGGCGTCCTCGTTGATCGTGGCGAAGTTTCCCATCTGATAAAGGTTCTCGTGGACGAGCGCGATCGAACGGATGCGCGCTGTACTGTCGAGAAACGCCGACTGGATCTCGGCAGGCTGCCGCTGGCTCTGTAGGTTCAACAGGCTCGACACGATCTGCAGGTTGTTCTTCACGCGATGGTGAATCTCGCGAAGCAGGATCTCTTTCTCGCGCAGCGACTGTTCGATCAGCTTGCGCTGGCGATACAGCTCGACGAACACGCTGACCTTCGCGCGCACGACCTCCGGATCGAGCGGCTTCACCAGGTAGTCCACGGCGCCGGCGCGATAGCCGCGAAACACGAGATCGATGTCGATCGGCTGCGCCGTCACGAACAGGATCGGCACGTTCGCGCGCTCGTATTCGCCTCGAATCTTCTCGGCGAGCTTGAAGCCGTTCATGTCGGGCATGACGGCGTCGATGAGCAGTACTGCGAACTCGGAGTCCGACAGCTTCATCAGAGCTTCTTGCCCCGACCCCGCTTCCTCGATCCGATAGTCGGCGTGCGACAGAATCTCTCGCAGCGCGAGTCGCTGCGCAGGCACGTCGTCGACGACAAGCACGCTAGCCGGAACGGTGCTGGTCGGAGAACGCATGGGCTGGGCCCTCGACCAAGCGAGCGTGCAAGCCGCGTACGCGACCGCTCGCCATGTCGCAGCACTACGTAGCGCTACTCAGAACAGCCAGAGCGGCTTGCCGCCTGCGAACAGCACGCTGTTGCCTTCAGCCGACGGCGTCGACAGCTCGATCTCGACCATCACACCGCGCTGCACGCTCTGATCGTGCGGGTGGATGTCCTGCACCTCGCCGTCGATCGTCGCTTTGATCTTGCCGACGCGCGAGCACATCACGAGACCCCACGAGCAACCGTAGAGCTTGGTGCCCGCCTTGATGTGGCGGAGGTTCGAGTACGGCACGAACGCGAGCACGACCTTGCCATTGACCGCACGCAGATACGGCGACTGCTCGAGGCGATGCACGACCGCCTCCTGCTCTTTGATGCGCAGGCCGAGGCTCTGCAGGCGCGCTTCGAGCGGCGCCTTGCGACCTTCCTGGTTCGCCTTGTCGAGCTTCGCGCGGTCGACCTCGCGCCGGACCATCCATTGATCGGGCGTCTTCGGTGCGTCTACGGCCGTACCGACGTCGGCGAGGAACTTGTCGTCCATCGCGACCGAACGCTCGAGCTCGCTGAGGTTCGCTTCGATCTCTAGCTTCTCGGTGTCGAGCTGGCTCGCGCGCAGGCGCGCGTCGGCGAGCTGGGTCGATGCCTCGACCACCTTCTGGTGCGTCGGCGACAACACGACCGGGCGCACCCAGGAGTTATCGAAGAAGTAGAAAATGTTGACGATGAGGAAGCCGAGGAGGCCGACCAAGATCGCTGTCAGAGCAACCAGGCCCGCCACCTTGTAGAGCCGGATGATCGACGGCTGAACCGCCACCCAAAATCGAGGGGTCTTCCGAGCTTCCATGGCGCCCATATGCGGTGAGGCTTACTCCAAGAATCAGGCCGCTGTCTACGCAGCAGGAAGTTGGGCATGGGAGCCCGTACCGCGGCTACTCCGCGCACGCTCGCCGGCAAGTGCTGGCACCAACACGTGTTGTCCCGTGCTGGTGATGCTCTCCGGGATCGCATCCGTGCCGGCCTCTGTCTCCGCCTCGTGGCCACGCGTCTCCCAGCTTCCCGAGTCGAGCGTGAACATCGCGAGCGGCGTCATCAGTGCGTAGGTGATCGGCATGAGCAGCGCGATCGGTAGGAACGCGAGCGTACCGACGCGCTCCGACGCCGGCAGCTTGCGGACGCGGAAGCGATAGTACAGGCCGAACACCGCGACGACGTACAGGTGGATCTGCAGCGCCTCGAAGAACCAGCCCGAGCTCAGCGCCCGGATCACGGTGATCGGATACGCGGTGAGCAGCGCGAACTGCGCGAAGAAGTGAATCGCAAGGAACGGGTTCAGCTTCCAGACGTGGCTGACCGCGCCCGAGTAGTCGACGATGTTCGATCGGCGCCAGCGCAACTGCTGCGAGAAGTACTCGGGCAGGTTCGCGGGCACGAACGTGCGGCAGCGCGCCGCATGCGTCATCGTCGTGAGATAGCCGGCCTTGATGATCTGGCGGGTGAGGAAGCGATCCTCGCCGTACTTGATCGAGACGCCGAGGATCGAGCGCTGCTCGAGCACCGGCTCGAGCTCGACGAGCACGTGGCGGCGGTACGCGGTGAGGCAGCCCGACAGGCACATGATGCGCCTAAAGCCCCATTCGAGGTTCTTCAGGAAGAAGTACCCGTACCAGTACTTGATGGTCTGCATCCGCGTCAGCCAGTTCTCTTGCTTGTTGCGGACGTCGACCCAACCACCGACCGCTGCAATGCGGTCGTCAGTGAACCGGCGGGTGAGCTCTTTGATCGCGTTCGGGTCGACCACCACGTCGGAGTCGACCGAGACGATGATCTCGCGGTCCGAGGCGGCAACCGCGCGGTTGATCGAGCGGCGCTTACCGAGGTTCACCCGGTTCCGGATGACCCGGAGCTGACCACCCGAGCCACGGGCGATTTCGCGAGCAAGCTCGAAGCTGTTGTCCGTCGAGCAGTCGTCGACCACGACGATCTCGAGCTTCTCGCGGGGGTATTCGGAAGCGAGCAGGCTGGCGAGCGTCTCTTTGATCGCCTCGCCTTCGTTGAACATCGGAATGACGACCGTGACGCTCGGCTCGAAATCGTCGCGGGTCTCGTCCCACTTCTTGCCGCGCACGACGCGGATCAAGACGCCGGCGATGTACCGGTTGATGAAGACCACGAGCGCCAGCATCTTCACCAGCAGCCAAAGGACGTGGGTCGTCATCCTCGGCCCCCGAATGCGAGGCGCACGCCAATCACGGAATGACAGGTGAAGCGAGTATTCACGGTGAAGCTAGAAGGAAAGGCCGTGAATCAAATAGTCACGGCTAAGATCAAGGAGATGCGAGCAAACTATCTGGTCTAGCGTCGCAACTCAAGTTGGTTGACGCATGTTGCCACATCAGGCGTGACCGATACACCTGAACATCAGTTTGCTGAGGGTGGCGCGCTTGTTTTTGCACAACGTCGGTGGGATAGGTTGCCGGTGCGCCCGGGCTTCATCGCCCTGATAATTGTCACGTGGTTGCGTAGCGTCGCAGTGGCTGGACCAGAAGCCACTAAGACGCCGTCCCATGATCCAGATGGCGCAGTCACGGCGCCTCCCGCTGCGAGCGGCTCGCCATGGATCGATCTTGCTCCCGCAAAAATACTCTCGTCACAATCTGGTGACGATGATCCGCACGATCATCGGCTCGCGACGCTACTCACGCTCGGCGGGCTCCACGCAGGCTTCTGGGGCTGGGCGTATATCGCTTGGTATCGCAACCATCCCGAGAAGGACAAACATGAGTTCGGTGCCGACGGATTGTTCGGCGTCAACACCTACGCGGGAGGTGCCGACAAGCTCGGTCACGCGTGGGCGACGATGGTCCTCGCGCGCGGCGGCACTGCGCTACTCGACGCAGGAGGCTGGAAGCGCACGCACGCGGCGCTGATCTCCGCGACGATGTCCGAGCTGCTGTTTCTCGGCGTCGAGATCAAGGACTACTACTACTACGAGTTCTCGCCGGGCGACTTCGCGTTCAACACGATCGGTGCGCTGACCGCCGTCGCGCTCGATCTGACGCCGCGTCTCGACGAGCTCATCGACTTTCGCGTCGAGTACTGGCCGAGCAAGCAATTCCGATACAACTTCACCAACCCCGACTCGCCGTGCGCGAAGCGTACGCCGGGCCAGCCGAGCTGTTCGCGCTTGAACATCGCCGAGGACTACTCCGGCGAGACGTACCTGCTCGCGCTCCACCTCGGAGCGTTCCACCCGCTGCGCGATATGAAGTACGGCACGTGGTCGCGGTTCGTCGACGTCGTCATGGGCTTCGAGAGCCGCAACTACAAGCCACCGCCGACGCTCCTCATGGACACGGAGGCCATGGTTCCGCGCCACCAGACCCTGTTCCTCGGCGTCACGTTCAACGCGCAGGGCCTGATCGACTACCTGTTGCCGAAGCAGTCGAAGCTGCGCAAGGTCGGGCATGGTGTGCTCGAAGTGATCACGCCGCCCTGGACCCGCATCGTGCCGTCGAAGATCGAGGGTACGCGGTCGACGACCGACCCCAACATGGGCGGCGCATAGTCAGGCTTCGGGCTACGGGCTTCGGGCTTCAGGTTCGGAGCTCGAGCTGACTGCTCGCAACCGATGCGTGGCTCGCGTGTCTCGTCGACATGCGCGCGGTTCTCGTGGCGGCCCTCGCCTTGGCCGCGTGTCATACGTTCGACCCGATCCGCGAGGTACCTCACGATCACCGCGAGGTCGCGACGACAACCGAGGCGATCTCGCTGATCCTCGCCGAGAACCCACAGCCGCTCGTGTTCGCGATCGGTGAGTACCACCAGACGCGTAACGCGATCTCATCGACGTCGCCGCTCGCGCGGTTCACGCAGGAGATCATCGGCATGCTCGAGCCGTACGCCGATCACCTCGTCGTCGAGGCGTGGCTCGACGCGAATTGCTGGGGCAAAACGAACGAGCAGGTGATCGCGGCGACCCAGCGCAGCGAGACGACGCAGATGGAGGTGCTGCGGCTCATGCACCGCGGCCAGCGCTTGCACCTGCAGACGCACACGCTGCCGATGACGTGCATCGAGTACGACGCGGTCATCGATGCGAGCGGTCACGTCGACTTCTTGCTGCTGCTCGAGCTGATCACCGACAAGCTCACCGAGACGACGCGCAGCCTGCTCGCGAAGGACCGCGCAGTGATCGTCTACGGCGGCGCGCTCCACAATGACCTCTACCCACGGTGGCCGCTCGAGTCGCTGTCGTATGCCAAGCCGCTCGCCCACGAGCTCGGTGGCAAGGTGCTCGAGATCGACCTCGTCGTCCCCGAGATCGTCGCAGGCATGGAGATGATCCGGCAGGAGCCGTGGTTCCCGCTGCTCGGCCGCGCCTCCCCCAAGCGCGTGCTGATCTGGCAGCGCGGCCCGGCAAGCTACGTCGTGATCCTGCCCGCCCAGAGCGAAGAGGTCGCGAAGGTGGCGAAGCTCGTCGATCCGATGTAACTCAGGGAGATGCGGGCCTGGTACATCGCGATCTTCGTCGCGGTGTTTGGCTTGTATCTACTGTCGTCGAGCCGCGAGCCGGCGTGGGGCGATGCGCGGCCGATGTGGGAAGTCGCCGATCGGCTCGTGCAGCACGGCGCGATCGACATCAAGACGCGCTGGCCCGACGACATGCCGCCGGGCTCGGGCGGCAAGACCTACGGCATCGCCGCGATCGGCACCGTACTCGTTCACGTGCCGGGCGTCGCGCTCGCGGCGGTCTCGCACTCGCTGGCGCCGCGCCACGACACGCTGCTGCGGCCGATCTTCACGCACCTCGCGCCCGCCGCGCTCGGCGCACTCGCGTGCCTGCTGTTCTTCGGCTTGCTGCGCGACCTCGGCCGCAGCGCACGCACGGCGAGCCTGTGCACCGCGATCCTCGCGTGTGCGACGACGGTCTGGATCTACGCGCGCATGCCGTACGGCGAGATCATCCAGGTCGCGTGCTTCCTTGGTCTGTTCCGCTACACGCTGCGTGTCATTGCCGAACCGAGCAAACGCAATGCGCTCTGGCTCGGCCTGTGGGCCGGCTACCTCTTCAATACGAAGTACGTCTACGCGACCGCGATCGCCGGTGCGGCGCTGTTGATCCTGTGGATGCTGCGCAAGCAGCGCGCCGATCTCAAACGCGTCGTGCTGTGGGCGAGCGCGACCGCCGGGCCGCTGCTCGTGCTCGGCCTCGTCTACAACTATCTGCGCTTCGGCTCGATCACGCACACCGGCTACGAGCCGTATCTGTCGTGGTACTTCGGCGGCAGCGTCTTCGACGGCGCGTGGGGCATGCTCGCGTCGGCGAACAAGAGTGCGCTGCTCTACTCGCCGCCGCTCTTGCTCGCACTGCTCGGCTGGCCGCGCGCGATTCGCGAGAACAAGACGCTCGGCATCGCGCTCGCGGTGCTCGTCGTGCCGACGTTCATCGTTTACTGCACCTATCGCTCGTGGAGCGGCGACTATGCGTGGGGTCCGCGCTACTTCGTGTGGACCGTGCCGGTGTTGCTCGTCGGCATGGCGTGGTTCGTCGACAACATCACGTCGCGCTGGAAACTGTCGTTCATCGCCGCGGTGATCGCGATCGGTATCGTCGTCCAGCTGCTCGGCGCGGCGCTGTACTGGGATCACTTCATTCGCATCGCGATCGACGCGAAGAACCAGTGGCTCGGCAATCCGAACCGCTCCGGCGCCTACATCCCGGAGAAGGGCCGCGGTCACTGCGACTCGTGCTTCGAGGACACCTACGAGATCCTCTGGACCCCCGCGTTCCAGCCGATCAAGGGCCACCTGTGGTTGCTCGAATCGCTCGCGCGCGGCGATGCCGATGGCACCGAAGCACAAGTCGATGCGCCCTGGCGCCGCTACACCTCGCTGCCGATCAATCTCAACGCGAGCTACCCGCGGGTTCGCGTCGATTGGTGGGGGCTGCTCTGGCTCGAGGACGCCACAAATACCTGGCTCGTCGGCGTGATCCTGCTGATGTTATTCGCCGGAACGACGGCGTTCGGGATCTGGATGTGGATTCGCCTCCACCGATCAGGTATCCCTGGCTCCGATGCTGAAGGCAGTGCCGAATCCACCTGACGAGCCCGAGACGCGCGCGCCGAGCGACGAGGATGTTCTGCGCTGGGCGCTCGCCTATCTGCGGCACGCTCCGCTGTCCCTCACGCTGCGCGAGATCAACCGACTCGTCGCGCTCGAGACCGTTGGCAAGCACGACGGTCCAGTGCTCGACGTCGGCTGCGGCGACGGTTTCTGGTGGACGATGCGCGAGGACAATCGCGAGATCTACGGCATCGACATCTCGGCCTCCGAGATCGCGCAGGCGCAGAAGCGCATCCACGCGCAGCTGTCGGACGTCTCGCGCGAGACGCCGTTCCGCGGCACCAAGTTCGGCGAGGTGATCGGCAACTGCTCGCTCGAGCACGTGCCCGACATAGATGCCGCGCTGTCCAACCTCCGCGCGTCAGCCGCCGACAACGCGCGCCTGCTCATGTTCGTGCCGACGCCCGGCTGGGCCTACCAAGGCCGCATGCAGTCGCTGCTACTCAAATTCTCGCCGCGTCTCGCGATGGCATTCTCGGGTGCGCTCAACGGCTTCTTCCAGCACTGGCACCTCTACGATCACAAGGTGTGGCGCCGCTTGCTCGAGCAGCATGGCTGGCACGTGCGCGCCGTCTATGGCCTCGGCTCGGCACGCTCGGAGTTCTTGTTCCGCGCGTTCATGCCGCCCGCTTTCTTACAGTTCGTGGCGAAGAGCATCACCGGCTTCTATCCGGCCAAGCTCTATCGCTTCCTGCCCGATGCCGCGATCGCACCGCTCGCGAAGCTCGTGCGCTGGGCCGTCTCCGATCCGATCGTGCCGGTCGACTCGCCGCACGCGTACGAGTACCTGATCGTCGCCGAAGCCGCCCCGGTCGAGCGCTGACCATGGTCGCGGCGATGAACGTGCAGCCCGATTACTTCGCGAACCACGAGCGTGCGCGCAAGTTCCCGTGGACGCTCTACCACGCACCGCTCGAGCGTGACCTCGCACGCTTTCTCGAGCGCGTCGCAGCCGATCATCCGAGCGGCGATATTCTCGTCGTCGGCTGCGGCCTGCTCCACGAGATCGATGCCGCACCGCCGGGCATGCGCTACACGGTCGCCGATATCGATCCGCGCGCGGTCGATGCCGTGCTCGCGCGCAAAGATCCTCGCATCGTGTCCGGCCGCGTCGTTGCTCCCGAGCATCCGATCGCACTCGGCAAGCGCTTCGCCGGCATTTACGCGAAGGAAGTGATCGAGCACATTCACGCGTGGCCGACGTGGCTCGCCGGCCTGCGCCGCGCACTCGTGCCGGGTGGACGGCTGTGGCTGTCGACGCCGAACTACGGCGAGCCGTGGCTGCCGACGCTCGAGTCGACGGTGCTCGAGATGGTTGCGCGCCGCGACGGCTTCTCGCGGCGCCACATTCATCCGACGCGGTTCTCGCGGCGTTCACTCGCCCGCGGCCTCAGCGCGGCTGGTTTCGTCGACGTCCACGCGCACGTCATGCCGACGCGCCTCGCGATCACCGCGTGGGCGCAAGCGCCGGGCTAGCGCATCACGCGCTTGCCGAGCGGTCTGTTTCAGATCTTGAACACGGGCATCGGGCCGGCTGCCACGAAATAGACCGCTGCGGCAAACAACAGGATCGCGACAGCCGGGAGGACCACGACGAACCAAGCGGTCCAGTGGCCGACGAGCTTGCCGGCGCCGGTCATCGAGTTGGGCGGGAGGTCGAATCGGGTCAGAAATCGCTGAGGGTCGTCTGGCTCGACGAGCAGGTGCAGCGACTTGGCGTCCTCCAGCACTGGCGAGTCGTCGCGTGCGAGTGACACTTCGTGCCGCGCGCCGTCGCGGTCCTCGTACTCGAGGACGAGCTTCGTGACCCCGTGCCCCCGTTTGTGACCGCTGTCCGTCCGCGTTGCCGACTTCACGTCCGCGTGCACGGTATGCGAGCGACGCAGCCGGCGAATCATGCGGATCGCGCTGTGAAGCTCGAATGCCGCAAGCAGGAAACCGAGCGAGGTGAGCAGTAGTGTCCCGAGCCCTGGATCATCCGGTGCGGGGCGCATCCCCACGAGCTCCGTCGATCCGCCGTCCTCGTCGTAACCGTACGCGTGAGGGCCGAGTGGCGGTCGCTCGTCGCTCATCGAACGGTTGCTATGGCGCGCGCCGTTGGCGCCCGTGTAGTCGTAGTTGGCGATGTAACGAGTCTTGCCGTCGTACGTGATCTCCTCGACCTTCGTGAGCTCGGCAGTACCTCGATAACGGAACGTGTGCGGCGCCTCCTCGACGATGGACGCGAAGACGACGTAAAACGCGATCAGCGCGATCCAGGTCGCTCCCATCCTGGTCGAACGGCCACCGAATAGGAGGCGGGCCGCCAGCGATCGAGGCAAAGCCGCCACGCGTCGATGCTAAGGCGTCGACGGGGTGAGGTACAGCACGATCAGCGTCACGGCGCCGCAAAATGCTGCGGCCGGTAACACGAGTAGGTACCAGATCCGCTCGCGCGTCCGCTCCGCGATCTCGGTCGCGTCGGACTCGACGGGACGGCGGCGTTCGCGGATGCCGGTAACCAGGTCGAACAGCATGATCACGACGCCAGCACCCGCGAACAAGCCGAGGATGGCGAGCTCGAACGTCGCAGACGAGAAGCGCGTTCGTACGCCGGGTACGCGCAGCTCGGCGTAGGTTGGATCGCTCGATACGTAGGCGACGTCGAGCTCGCGGCCCGCGACGAGATCGCGCGGCGCGCCTTCGTCGATGCCGTAGTTGTGGTACTCGCGGCCGTTCGCGTGGAAGACGAAGAAGATGTGGAGGTCGGGCGGGTCGGCGCCGTCGGACTCGATGCGCTCGACAGTGGCGATCGCGTGGCCGTCGAACGTGCGGTTCCAGCGGCCATCGGGGAGGACCCAGACGGCAACCCAGATCACGCCTGCGACCCACAACCAGCCGAACTGCATCTGGCCACGGTCGAATACTGCCCGCAACGTGCGGCGGGCGCCCGCCATCAGCTCGGCATCGCGTTGCGCTCGGTATAGATGCGCAGGATGTCGGCCGCGGTCTCCTCGATCGCGCGGTTCGTGACGTCGATGACCGGCCAGTTCGCGTGCTTGCGGAAGATCTCGCGCGAGTAGGCGATCTCGCTGTCGATGTGCGCGCGCTGGCCGTAGCTCGAATCCTGCGGCATGCCGAGGTGCGAGAGGCGGGCTTGGCGGATGCGCATCAGCATGTCGGGCTGGACGATCAGGCCGAAGACTTTGCGGTCGTCGACTTGTGAGAGCTCCTCGGGAGGATCGACGCCGAGCACCAGCGGCACGTTCGCGACCTTGAGGCCACGTTGCGCGAGGTACGTCGAGAGCGGCGTCTTCGAGGTACGCGAGATGCCAACGAGGACGAGATCGGCCTTCGGCAGGTTCCGCGGCTCGGCCCCGTCGTCGTTCTTGACCGCGAACTCGACGGCCTCGATGCGGCGGAAGTAGTCGTCCGTGATCATGTGGAGCAGGCCGGGGACGCCGGCCGGCGGAGCGCCGAGGTAGAGCGCGAGCTTGGAGATCAACGCGCCCATGAGGTCGACGATCTCGATGCTGTGCTTCTCGACCAGTTTCGAAATCAGGTCGCGCTCTTCCTGATTGACGACGGTGAATACGACGAGCGCCTTGAGCTCGGCCGCCTTCTCGAGGATCTGTTCGAGCTCGCTCTCGAGGCGGACGCGGGAGAACAGGCGAATCTGGACCGGCTCGCTGAACTGCAGCGTTGCGGCGCGCACCATCCGCTCGGCGGTTTCGCCGGTGGCGTCGCTGATGATCATCACCGTCTTCATCTGGCGGCCTCTATATCACGAGACTCTGAACAGCTGCGCGAACCGCTCGATCTCTCCTGCGTCGAGCCACACGCCGTGCTGGCTGCAGTAATCGAATCGGAGCTCTTCGCGAAACCCGACCTTCATCTCACGTTGACAAATTGGACATAGAGCCGCGCCCCAGGGCCAGTTCGTGG
>DASUFX010000663.1:0-7670 GCA_036274355.1 Kofleriaceae bacterium
AGATCAACAGGAGCAGCAGCAGCGGTCGTTGCGCGTCCTTTCGCTTCAGCGCCGGACGCAGCGCCCGCGCGACGAGGAACACCCAGAGGAACAATCCAATCAACAGCGCGATCTGAAATGCCCGACCGAGGTCGATGTACTCGTAGCCGGTATGACCGAACCACCACACGCCGTGATCGCCGAGCTTGCCGTTCACGGTGAGTAGCTCGCCGACGAGCGAGCCGGCGACGACGACGAGCAGCGCGCAGAACAGCACGTTCACGAGCAACCTCGGCCAGCGCGGCTCCTCTCCGACCGCCGGCGCGATCGCGAGCCCGGCCGCGAGCCACGCGGTGGCGATCCAGAAGATGCCGAGCTGGACGTGCCACGTGCGCGAGACGGCGTACGGCAGCACCTTCGCGAGCGGAATGCCGTAGAAGCCGGCACCCTCCACGGCGTAGTGCGCGGTGATCACGCCGACCACGATCTGCAAGACGATCAACGCGCACACCACCCAGAAGTACTTGAGCGTCGCGCGCTGCGATGGCGTCGGGGCCGTCCCGAGCAACGGATCGGTCTCCGGCAGCTCCGGTGGTCCTTCCTCGCGCTTTCGCACCGCGTACCAGATGCCGAGGCCGCCGATGCCGGCGAGCAGCACGATGATGCTGACGCCGGTCCACACGATCGTGTCAGGCGTGGGTTCGTTGGCGATCAGCGGTTCGTGCGGCCAGTTGCTCGTGTACGTGATCGTGTCGCCCGGCCGATTCGTTGCCGCCGCCCAGGCGCTCCAGAAGAAGAACGCGGACAGCGCCCGTGCGCGCGCGGGATTCTCGATCGTGTGCGCGGGCAGCGCGTACGCTGTGCGCCCCTCGGAAAACAGCTGCGCGTAGTAGGCCACGAGTGTATCGATCGCGCGGCCGCGATCCGCCGACACCGTGATCTGCTTTGTCGCCGGGTCGTACGTGTTGGTGCGGTACTCGCGGCGCAGCATCTCGCGCAATGCGGCCTGCTGCGGCGCCGGCAGCGCGACGTACGGGACCTGCGTCGCGCGCAGCGCCGCCTCGTCGAGCACGAGGCGCAGCTCGCGATGTAACCAGTCGGCCGTCCAGTCCGGCGCGACGTACGAGCCGTGGCCCCAGATCGAGCCGAGCTCCATGCCGCCGAGCGAGCGCCACACGTCCTGGCCCACCTGGATATCGGTGCGATCGAACACCGTGCGCCCATCGGTCGTCACGACGCGATCGGGCAATGGCGGCGCCTCCTGGTAGATCCGCCCGCCGACCCAGCCGAGCACAGCAAACGACAGAATCAGAACGAGAGCGAATCCGATCCAAAGACGCCTCATGGCGAGGGATCGATGCAGCGAACGTTCCCGAGGCCGCGTTGCGGTTCGCGCAGTTCGCGCCTGCGCAGCGTGCGTCGACGCGCAGCATCCCTGTAGCGCGCCCGCTCCGAAGACTTGCTACAGGCGATGGGGGAACACGACGCGATGGATCGTCCCGCGCTCGGGACACACGAGCAGCACGCCGTCCGCCGCGAACGCGACGTGATACTCGAGCAGCTGGCGGCGCGTCGCCGCGGTCTCGAGAGATGGCGCTTCCTCGCCGGTCTTGACCTCGGCGACGAGCAGCTCACCGCTGCGCTCGACGAGATAATCGGCACGGAGCTCCATCGCGAGCGGCTCACCGTCGACGAGCGGCGCCCATACGACGCGTGCCTGCCGCTCGACGATCGTGAACCCGGCGTCGGCGAGCAGCAGTGCCGCGGCATCCTCGCCAGCGCCTGCACGTGCCGCCCGTCGCTTCGCACGCAGCGAGCCGCGCCAACTCCGGATCACGCTGGCGAGCCACAGCGCGAATAGTGCGGCACCGATCGCGACAACGATTAACTGCGTCACGCATCGATCGTCGCAGCGCGATCTGACATGTTGAGCTTATATATGAGAGTCGAGCTCGTTTACGGCGACATCACGACGCTCGATCCGGCTGTAGATGTGATCGTCAATGCCGCGAACGAGACGCTGCTCGGCGGCGGTGGCGTCGACGGTGCGATCCATCGCGCCGCCGGCCCCGAGCTGCGCTGGGAGTGCGCGAAGCTCGACGGCTGCGATACCGGCGATGCGAAGGTCACGAAGGCGTATCGCTTGCCCGCGAAGCACATCATCCACACCGTCGGTCCGGTGTGGGAAGGCGGCACGATCGGCGAAGCCGCACTGCTCGCGAGCTGCTATCGCAAGTCACTCCAGCTCGCGGCCGGCCTCGGCGCGACGTCGATCGCATTTCCCGCGATCTCGACCGGCGTCTACGGCTATCCGCTGCGCGATGCCGCCGAGATCTCGATCAAGACGATCCTCGCGCACCCGTTCGCGCAGCCCGAGCGTATCGTGCTGTGCACGTTCGACCCCGAAACCACGGAGGCGACGCGCGAGATGCTCGCCGCGCTGACTGCCTACTAACTTCTACTGATGCAGATCGAGATCCTGCAAGGCGACATCACGAAGCTCGACGTCGACGCGATCGTCAACGCGGCGAACTCGTCGTTGCTCGGCGGCGGCGGCGTCGACGGCGCGATCCATCGCGCGGCGGGCCCCGACTTGCTCGAGGAGTGCATCCTGATCCGCAATCGTGACGGGGGCTGCCCGACCGGCGACGCCAAGATCACGAAGGGCTATCGATTGCCGGCGAAGCATGTGATCCACACCGTCGGTCCGGTCTGGAATGGCGGCAGCCGCGGCGAGCCCGAGCTGCTCGCGAGCTGCTACCGCAAGTCGTTGCTACTCGCTGCCGAGGCTGGCGCGAAGTCGATCGCATTCCCAGCGATCTCGACCGGCATCTACGGCTATCCCTTTCGCCCCGCCGCCGAGATCGCGGTGCGCACGATCCGCGCGCACACCGGCGAGCTTCCCGAGCGCGTCATCCTGTGCACGTTCGACGAGCACGCGACCGAGATCACGCACGAGGTACTCGCCGCTAGCGACTCAGCAAGCGCGCCGGCGCCGACCGAGCAAGCCGACGAAGGCGAAGCCGAGTAACGCCGTCGGTCCACCGCGGCCACTCGCATCGCAGCAGCCACCGCCATCGCCAGGATCGTCGGGTGACAGCACGCGCACCGCATCGAACAGGAGCGTCGTGTCGGTGGCCCCCGCCTCGCCGGTATTATCGGCGAGCATGATGTGCTCGTCTCCGGTGCCAGCGAAGTCAAACTCGCCGAGCGAGACCCACCCACTCGCGCTCGTCTGATCGACAACGACCTCGTCGGTCGCGCCGGCGTGAACGATCACGTACTTCGCCTGCTTCGACGTGCCGAACGTGCCGCCGTCCAGGTTGACCTCGACGGAGAATCGCGACGCGCGGCTCGTCTTGACGATCCAGAGCGCGAAGTTCGCAGCGGCGGCGTTGCTCGTCGTGCCCGTCCACTCGCGATCGTCGTCGTAGCCGCCGGTCTCGCGGTGCCAGTAGCGCGGATCGCCGGCGGCGAGATAGCACTCGCTGCGCTGATCGATCACGCCGCCCTGCGGAATCGCGGCGCAGCGATCCGACGTACGCCAGAAATCGGCGCCCATCTCGTTGAACGCCATGATCGCGTTGTCGCGATAGCCCGCAGCGCGCGACTGACACGTCGCACTCGTCGTGCAGCAGCCGTTGTAGCGACACGCGAGAAAGCTCGCCCACTCTTCCGTCTTCGGATCGCCCGCCTGCATCGGCACGCCGTTCATCCAGCCAACCGCGCCGAGCCAGTCATCGATGCCAGCGATGCTCGTCTGCGAGCGCTCGACGACGAAGTTCACCGCCTGCGCCGTGTTGCCTTCGATCGTCAGGATGCTGTCGCCATACGTCGCGACCGTCTGCGCGTACGTGCCGGCGTCGAACTGAAACATACCGAGGCCGCCCTGCATGTCCGCACACGGTCCATCCGCCGCGCCCGCGATGATCGGCCCGCCGTTGCACGACGGCGACGCCGGTCCCTGACACGCATACGTCGCTTCGCTCTGGCAATGGGCGAGGTTCGTCTCGCTGATCGCGATACCCGCCATCAGCGCCGCGTTGTAGAGGCCCATCTCGGCCGCCGAGTCGCGGATCAGCCCGTACCGCTCGTGGCGCACCGCCGCTGTGAGCTCCGCACGGTCCTCGCCGAGCGTCGGTTCCGACGCACACGCGGTAACAAGCAGTAAACCGGCGACGAGCCTCACGCGACACCCATGCTAACCACAGCGCGCCTCACCCTGCCAGGTGGTTTGAGGCGCACACCTGCCGGCTCGCGTGTCTACTCAGCATGGTGCCGCTGCGGTTTCTCCTCGTGATCCTCGTCGCATTGCCGGGTTGCCCGTACTGCGACTTCGATACACCACCACTCGACACAGATGTCACGCGCGAGAAAGCGCTCGACGAGGCGTTCCATCTCGATCCGCGCTGGCTCGGCGGCGATGCCGCCTACACGATCGATCTCGGCGACGACACCTCGCTGTGGCTGTTCGGCGATTCGTTCATCGCAACGTCGCCGAACTTCACGCGCAGCGAGTCGACGATGGTGCGCAACTCGGTCGCGCTGATGGGTGGCCGCGACCTCGCAACCGCGTCGATGCAATTCGCCTGGCGCGACGGTGCACCGCCGACGTCGTTCTTCCCCGAAGATGCCGACCACTGGTTCTGGCCGAACGGCGGCGTGCGGGTGCCGAACGGCCCGCTGCTCGTGTTCCTCTCCGAGCTGCGCGCGACGCCGGGCGAAGGTCTCGGCTTTGCCGGCGTCGGTATGCGCGCACTGCGCGTCGCGGATCCATCCGGCTCGCCGCTCGACTGGACACTCGAGCCGACAACCGTGCACTCGCCCGCGTTCGCACCGACGATGAACGTCTCGTGCTCGACCGTCGTCGACGACAAGTATCTCATTGCGGTGTTCACCGGCGACGGCAATCACGACGGGATGCTCGCGCGCTGGCCACTCACCGCGATCGCGAATGGTGACGACCTCGGCAACCCCGAGTGGTGGACCGGCACGATCTGGCTGCGGGAGAGCTTTCTGACCAAGCTGCCGAAGGTCGTGATTCCCGACGGTGGCAGCGAGTGCTCGTTGCACTACGACACCATCGGCAGCGCAGGTTGGGTGTACACGTGGAGCCGCGGCTTCGGCGACACCACGATCGCGATGCGCACGGCATGGG
The DNA here is from genome assembly GCA_036274355.1 of Kofleriaceae bacterium. Classification (GTDB taxonomy): domain Bacteria; phylum Myxococcota_A; class Polyangia; order Haliangiales; family Haliangiaceae; genus JABFXX01. The sequence goes on from DASUFX010000663.1 coordinate 5,138, forward strand.
AGCTCACCGGACCGTGGTCGGATCCGTTCGACATCTTCACGCCGCCGGAGTCGAAGGTGGACAACGCGTTCGTCTATGCGGCGAAAGCGCATCCAGCGCTGATCGGTCCGAACGGCGGATTGATCATTACGTTCGCCGACAACAGCTTCACGTTCGCCGATCTGTTCGACGCCGCGAAGGCGGCCACGCTGTACTGGCCGCACGTCGTCGAGGTGCTGATCTACCAGATCGTCTGTTAGAAGTCGGTGCCGATACCGGCCTGCAGCACGAGCGGGTTGAGCCACATGCTCATCTTCGCGGTGCCGACCTCGACGTTGTCGAACAGCGGTAGATCCGGCGTCTTCACCTGCACGTGCTCGACGGTGGCGCGCGCGAGCATGAACGCGATGAACTTGACGTCGAGGCGCGCGTAGATCCGCTTCGTGATCATCGCGTCGATGCCGGCTTGCAGCACGAGGCCCGGCGCCGGCGCGATCGACATCTGCGGCTCGGCCACTGCGGTCAGCTGCATGTTCGTCACCTTCTCGTTGGTGGCGAACATGATCGACGGACCTGCGCCGACATACGGCGTGACCTTGCCGAGCTGCGCGACCTGATAGACGAGCGTCGCGACGATCGGCACCGCTTTCGCCGTGCCGAGATCCGAACCGAGCGGCGGTACACCGGTCGGCAACCCGAGCGCGGTCGGCGCGAGCGAATCGGTCGCGAGCGTGCCGGTCGCGTGGAACGTCACCGTGAACGGCAAGCCGAGGATCGTCTCGACCGACAGCTTGTCGTTGCCGACCGGCAACACGTAGCCAACGATGATGCCGGGAATCGTCGCCGAGCTGACCGACGCGCCAGAGCCCGCGATCGGGCCGTTCATCAGCGCGAGGCTCGCGGGACCGTCGACGTCCGACAGCTCCATCTCGCGCGACTGTTCGAGCGGCGCGATATGCGCGACACCGGCGCGAACGTAGAAGCGCTTGCGCTTCGGCTTGGCCGGCGCGACGGGCGGCTCGGCAGCCGGCGCATCCGTCGTGGCAGCCGCCGGCGCATCCGTCGTGGGCGCGACCTCGTCGTCGGCGTGCGCGAGCGACGGTGCGAGGAGCGTGGCGAGTAACAGTAGACGTTTCATAGCGACACTCCGCGCTCCGGGGGCGAGACCAGCTTGAGTTTCATCATGCCTTTGGGCACGAGCAGGTTGATGCTGCCGTCGCCGATCAGCGGCGGGCTGATGTTGACGGTGATTGCGAGGTCTGCGCGGTTCGCGAGCGAGATCGCGATGCGTCCGTCAGGCAAGAACTCGAGCGGTCCCTCGAGGATCACACTCAGCTTCTTCGAGTGCAGGTCGTGGGTCGCACCGAGCGGCAGGCTCATGTCGGGCGCGTCCATGTAGAGGTCGAGCGCGACGATCATCGTCGGCGTACCGCTACGATCGATGATGTAGCCCATCACCGGCCCCCCCGCGGGCTCGCGGATGCGCATCACCTGGACGCCGGTCGGAGTCGAGAGACCGCCGACCACGGGAAGGTTCGCAGTCATCGAGATCGACGTGCCGTACATCGCCTGCGCCGACAGCGTCACCGGCACGCACGACGGCGCGCTCTCCCCGCCGGGCAGCGGGCACGTCGTCGTCACGTCGCCCATCACCGCCGGCATCGAGCCGACGAGATACATGCAGTTCTCCTTCTCCGGCGTTGACGGTACACAGTCGGGATCGTCGAACGACGCGCTGTTCACGCTGCCGCCCGTGCCGGTGATCCGCATCGCTGCGCTGTTGTCGTCGCGCAGCTGCTCGCTGGTGTCGCGGACACCGGAGCCATTGACGTCGGTGAAGGGGAACGGGCTCGTCATCAGGAACGTGCCCCCGCTCTTCTCTGCACCGACGTACGTGACCGCGAGCGCAGGACCGCCACCGTCGCCGCCGTTGGCACCGGCGAGCGGATCGAAGTTTGCGGCGGTCGACGTGCCGCACAGCTCACCGGCATCGCAGGTGTCGTTGCCGCCCGAGATGAGCGTGAGGCGGTAGCGCTCGCCCGGCGTCCACGGTTGATCGGGGATAAACGACAGCGAGCGATCGTGCGTCAGCAACGTGCCTGGCACGACGCCGGTGCACGTACCTGCCATATCGACCTTTTCGATGCGCACGTCGCCTTGGTTGCACGCGGTGCCGCGCACGACCTGATTGCGGCGGATCGGCGCCGTGAACTCGACCGCGATCGGCTCGTCCGCGCCGAGCGTGAACGGCTTGTAGAGATCATCGCTGCTCGCACCGCCGGCGCATCGGCCCGGGCTGTTCGCGGTCGCACCGGTCAGCGCGCATGCGACGCCGGGATGCACGGCCGAGACCGTCGGGCTGACGTTCGTCGACAACAGCGTCGGCGTCACGAAGCTGAGGTTGTTCATCGTCAGCTTGTTTCCAGCGACGTCCGCGACGTCGTTGAACACGACGCGATAGATCTTCGAGTACGCGAGCGGCGCGAGCGGCCGCACGACGACGGCCGCACCATGGCTCTCGATCGTGGTCGCGACGACACCGGCCACGGTGTCC
>DASUFX010000664.1:0-4351 GCA_036274355.1 Kofleriaceae bacterium
CGAGGCGCCGATCGATGCCGGCGGCACGGGCGACTTCAGCTACGGCGTCGCAACCGGCGACTTCAACAGCGACGGCAAGCCCGACTTCGCTACGGCGAACGCGCTCTCCAACGATGTCGCGGTCAAGATGAGCACCGCGCACTGAGCGCTGGCGGCATTGGGCTCTCACCCGAAATACTCCCGAGATGAGGGAGTCAGCGCCGTCGCGGGTCGCGCAGGCCGATGACGCCACTTGCCGTCTCGGTGTCGGCGATTCCCATGCACAGCAGGGCGTAGCGCGGATCGGTCTCGAGCAGCCGCAGCACGCGCAGCGCCTCGCTTGCCGACGCGAACCGCTGCGCGACCTTTCGTGCCATCAGCTTGCGCGTGAACGCCTCGTGCAATGGATCGACATCGGCGACATACGTCGAGATCGGCGGCGGATCTTTCGAGATGTACGCGAGCTGAATATCGACCGGCGTCTTGCCGTGGAACGGCACCGTGCCGGCGAGCATCTCGTACATGATCACGCCGAGCGCGAACAGATCGACGCGGTGATCGTAGGGCTCTTCCTTCGCGAGCTCCGGTGCCATGTACAGCGGCGTCCCGACGATCTGGCCGGTCTCGGTGAGGCGGCCACCCTCGATGCCGCCGTCGCGCATGCGCAGGATCGCGATGCCGAAGTCGACGATGCGCAGGATCTCGGTTCCATCAGGACCGAGCTCGACCATGACGTTGTCGGGCTTGAGGTCCCGATGTATCAGTCCGGCGGCGTGCGCGTGCTCGAGACCGAGCAAGATTTGCTCGACGAGGCGCACCACGCGCCGCGGAGCTGGACTGACCTCGAGTAGCGTCGTCAGCGTCGTGCCGCGTGCGAGCTCGAGCACCATCACCGGCCGGCCGTCGCGGGTCTCGCCGGCATCGAGGACCCGCATCAGGTTCGGGTGCTGCATCTTCGCGGCGACGCGCGCTTCGCGTTTGAACCGGTCGAGCAGCTTGCGTTCGTGGACGAGGTCATCGCGCATGACCTTGACGGCGACCTCGCGCTGGCGCTGGAGATCGATGCCGCGATACACGGTGCCCATCGAGCCCTTACCGAGCTCTTTCTCGATCTGATACCGACCGAGGACGGTGCTCCCGATCAGGCCATTCCCCACGCTAGATCGAGGGTATCACGACGACGTTTGCGCTCGCCGGAGGGCAGGCCTCGGGGTGCGCGGCACCGGATCACTGGGCGTTTGTCGGCCATCAGTCGCCCTGCTACCCGCCTGGCTACTGCGCCAAGTCCGCGCACTGGCGTAAGACTTGGCCCGCGTTCGCGGTTGCCATGTCGGTTGTCGCGCTACCGCATCGACAATCGGCCGCAACTCGTGACAAGTAGCGGAATGGCCGAAGGTACGATCAAGCGTCTGACCGACAAGGGTTTTGGATTCATCGCGAATGACTCGGGGAAGGATCTGTTCTTCCACATGTCCGCCGTCGAGGGCGTCCGCTTCGAAGACCTCCGTGAGGGACAGAGGGTCTCCTACAACGAGGGCATGGGCCCCAAGGGCCCGCGCGCCGAGAACGTCAAGCCGGTCTGAGGACTAGCGCCGGCTTGTCGAGGGGACGCCGTTGATTTTTTAGCAACGGCGCGCAGCTAGGCGTTTGCCTGAGCTGACAGGGCTGGGTTCCGGATAAGACGGTGCTACGTTCGCGCGATGGTGCAGTCGCAGTCCGCGGGTAGCCTCCTCGTTCGCCCGGGTGTCCCGTTCAATGCCGTGAAAGTGTTCTCCGCGACGATGTTCGCGGATCGCGATCAGCTCGGCGAGAAGGTCACCCGCTGGGTCGCCGATCACTCGCACGTCCAGGTTACCGAGATGGTCGTGACGCAATCGAGCGACGCCTCGTTTCATTGCATCGCAATCACGGTCTTCTACCGCGATCCGTCACGATCCCAGGCGTAGCGACGCCGCGTCTGCCGGGTAGAATCGGCTGCGCCATGCCCGAGCAGCTGACGCGCAAGCAGGTCGAGCTGATCCTGCGCCGTACCGCGGAGCTCGAGCAGAAGCGTGACGAGACCGCGCTCGATGTCCTCACGCCGCAAGACCTCGAGCGCGTGGCCGACGAGCTCGGCATGTCGCAGGAAGCGCTCCAGCAGGCGCTTGCGGAATCCCGCGCGGGCGTGCTCGTTCCGGCCGAGGAACGTACGTTCGTCGATCAGGTTTTCGGCACCCGTATCGTCGAGGCGCGCCGGTTCGTCCCGGGCGACATCAATGCCCTGCGCACCGCGGTCGACCAGTTCCTGGAAGAGCAAGGCTTCCAGCTCAAGCGCAACCTCGGCCATGCCCAGGTCTGGGAGGCAGGTCGCGATTTCTGGACGCGGCTGCGTCGCGCCTTCCGCTCCGGCGCGTACCGCCTGCCGCGCGATGTCGAGATTGAAACGCGCGTCACCGAAGTACCAGGTGGCCCGCACCCGGTCCTGGTTGCGCTTCGGGTCGATGCCAGCCGCGCACGCACCGCGCGGGTAGGTACCGCCACAGCCTCGGTTATCGCGGGTGCCGCGGGCATCGCTGCCGGCATCGCGTTGCTGCCAATGCCGACGGAGATCCTCGCGATCGCGGGCGGCGGCCTCGCTGGTGTCGGCGGGACGTGGCTCTCGCGTTCGAGCTTTCGCGACGAGCGTGAACGGTTGACGGTCGCGCTCGAACGCTTCCTCGACTTCCTCGAGCACGAACCACTCTCAGCGAGTCAGCCGGCAAGCGATCCGATCAAACGGATCGTCGACTTTCTCTCCGGCGACTGGTGGCGCTGATCTCCGTTCGCGTTACGAACGCGACTCGATCGCTCTTCGACGCAACTCGTCGACGGAAGTCGGTCAGAACTAGCCAGTAATCCGATATGGATTGCTTTCGTCGCGCGCGTTAGTCGACGCGCGATGATGAAACAGCTCTCCTTGCTTATCTTGCTCGCGCCGCTCGCGGCGTGCTCCCACGCCACCAGCGATATAGGTGGCGATCTTGACGCTGGCGCCGACGATGGCAGCGACAACGGCAGCGCCGATGTCGATGCGCCCGCGCCGGTCGGCCCTGATCTCACCTGCCTCTCGCAGCCGCAGCCGATGCCGCCGACGATTGCCGTCGATCCGATGGTGCTCGCTGGCCGTGTCGTCGAGTTCACGACCTCAGGCGTGACACCCGTCGACGCAGCGGACGTCGTGTTGTTTGTCGCCGGTCAACCGACCGTGCTCGCTCGCACGCACAGCGCTTCGAACGGCGCGTTCGCGACCGGTGCCGTCACCACCAACGGTCACGCGGTTCACGCGTACCTCAAGGCGACGAAGCCGAACTACCGCACGGCGTTCTTCTATCCGCCGCTGCCGTTCACGGCAAACTCGACCACGCTCGTCGTGCCGACGCTCTCCGACGCAGTATTCGCGACGGCCAAGACGCTGCTCGGCGCGACGCAGGATGATCGGCACAACGGCGCGCTCCTCGTCGCCGTGCTCGACTGCGATGGTCAACCGCTCGCCGGCGCGACGCTCAGCGTTCGCCGCGGGAATTCGTCGGTGGGCCACGCGTACGATCTCGGCACTGTCGTTCCGGCGGACGCCGGCGTGTTCATCGTGTTCGACGTGCCCGACGGCAAGGTCAACGTGTCCGCGAGCTATCAAGGCGCGCAACTGCCGGAACACGACGTGATGGTCCGCGGATCGGACCCTGACTGCTCGCCTCCGCGCGGCACGTTGACGTCGACCATCGTCCAGCCGAACATTTGAGGCGATTAGCGGCGCTGCACGTGATCGATAGGAGGTTGCTGTGCGGCAGCGTCCAGCAGTCGATCGAGGAACGCAGACGCAGTCGCCGGCGTGCCCGCGAATCCTGATCCTGCGATCGTGATCGCGGCGTGCTCGCCGTTGTCGACGAGCGTGATCACGCAACCACCGATCGGATCGCGCTCGCTCGCGTGGCGCGCTGGCGACGATGCGGCGCACATCACGGGGATCGACGTGTCGAGCGCGATGCGAGACAACAGCGCGCGACCGCCGATCACGTCGGCGAACGTTTCGAGCCAGCGCGGGCGCTTGGCGCTGATGCTCTTGCGCTTCCACGCGACAGGCATCGGCACCGCGCGCGCGGCTCCGAGCAATCGCGACACGAGGCCCGTCGCGGCCGCTTCACGTGCGAACACACCGCGCACGCGTCCTTCGAATGCGGTCAACGGTTCCGGCACGCCATCGACGAAGCGCACGCTCGTTGTCGCCGAGACGATGCGGCGACGCAGCCGCAACGGATCGTCCTTGTGGCCGCGTGCGACGGGAATCTGGATCGTTGGCGAGAAGCTCGCGCGCTGGTCGCCGATCTCGCGATGCAGCAAGCAGCCGAGCTCGTAC
>DASUFX010000665.1:0-10462 GCA_036274355.1 Kofleriaceae bacterium
GACCGCCGGCTTCGGTTCGGGTGCATGCATCCACACGTCGCCCGCATCGATCACTTGCTGGCGGCCGCCGCTCGTGACCTGCGCGGTGCCGGCGAATACCTGTGCGGTCACGATGACGCCGCGGCGCGCGACGACCTTCGCACGCGAGCTCGCGATCACGACCCGCGTATCGCCAGCGACGATCGTCACCGGCTCGCGATCGGTCGCATCGACCGACACTTCGCCTTCGCGCAGTGTGACGACGTCCTGTTCGCCGTGCAGCGCGCGCGATAGCTCGGCACCCGTGCCGACGACGTTCGCACGCAACGGCGCAGCCACCACATCGAGATGCGTCGGGCGCGATGTATGGACGGCTGGTTCCTCGTCGGCCGCGATCTGCGGCGCCGCTGGGATCTGCGGACGCGGTCCGCCCGATGCGAGCACGATCGTCACGACGGCTGCCGCCGCGACGACGCTCGCAGCGATCGCCATCACGCGCTCACCGCGCCACGGCCGCTGCGCATCGGCCACATCTGCTCGCGCCATCACCTCGGCCGCGAGCGCCGCACGCCGATCCGCAGCGAGCGATGGGTGCTTCAGCATCCGCGCGGCCCTGATGACCTCACCTTGCTCGATCAGCGCCGCCCGGCATGCGAGGCAGCCGCGTGCATGATCGAGCACACCGAGATCTTCGCCGGTGGCGGCGGCGGCGAGCCGTGCGGGCGCGGGGCAATTCACGAGCGACCTCCGTCGATCGCTTTACGCAGTGCCGTGCGCGCGTGGAACAGCCGGCGCCACAGCGTGCCCTCAGGAATGCCGAGTGCCGCCGCAGCATCACAGCCCTTCTCGCCCTCGAGATCGACGATGACGAACGCTTCGCGCAGCTCGTGCGGCAATGCTGCGATCGCGTCGGGCAGCCGCGCCAGCAAGTGCGGATCGCGCGCTTGTGCCGTGCGTGGCAGCTCCTCGGCCACGACGCTCATCGCGCGCTTGCGCCGGATCTCCTTGCGCGCGTGTTCGCGGACGACATTCGCGGCGATGCCGTACAGCCATGACCGCGCGCTCGTGCCATGAAACCGTGCCGCGCTCTGAAACGCGCGCATGAACGTTGCCTGCACGAGATCGTCGACGATATCGGCGTCGCTCGCGCGCATGCGCGACACGAAACGATGGACCGAGTCGACGTGGCGCTCGAACAGAAGCGCCCGCGCCGTGCGATCAGCGGCGGCGCACGCAGCGAGGAGGCCCACGTCGGACATCTCGTCGACGCGCACCTGCGGGCGCAGCTGGATCAGCTGCCCCTTCTTCACAGCGAACGCCTCACGCCGGCAAGGAACAGCAGTTTGGCACCACGCGCTTCGATCGTGGTGTGCCCCATGGTCGTCGGCGTCTCGTACTCCTGCGTGAACACCGTCGCGAGCGCGCCGCCCTCGACCATCCACTCTCGATTGAGGCGCACACCGATCGTGGCAGTCGCTTCCAGCGCGGGCGAGACGCCGAGCACGTCGAGCTTGCCGTAGGCATACGACGGCTGCATCGGATCGTCGTCGAAGTAGCTCGTGCCCCGCACGTACGACGCGACAACACCAGCGCTCACGCCCCAGGTGATGCGCACGCGGTCGGTCTCGCCGATCGCGGCAACCGACGCCATCAGCTTCGTATCGATGAAATCGAGCTTGTCGTGGCCGCGGTTCTCCCAGTCGATGTAGTCGTCGTGCGCGATCGACATCGTCGCCGACGCCAGCCACGGTCCCTTGCGCCACACGGCGTAGTCGCCGCGCATACCGACGATCGTCGAGCCGAAGAACGTCTGCATCGCGAGCGTCCGCTGCTGGCTCGCCCGCGCCGGCGTGTACCGGCGAACGAGCGCATCACGTGGTGGTGCGAGCGCAGCTTTCGGCGGCGAATAGCTGAGCTCGACACTCATTGCGGGTTTCGGCGCATCGGCATCCGATGCCGCCCAGCTCGCGATCAACACGCCTGCGCTCTGCGCATCCGGAACCACGCGTTCGCGCACGCGACCGTTGATGTCGCGCGCGAACACATAGAGGCCTTCCGTGGTCGGCACGATGCGGATCTCGAGCGGCCCGCCGCACGTCGCCTCGTCGAGGAGCCACTTCGCGACTTCCGCGCGCACCGCATCCGGCGCGTGCACGATCCGGACGTCGCACGGATCTGCCGCAGCCGGTGCGGCCGCTAGCACGATCGCCAGTGCGACGAGTCTCGTCACAGCCGATACCTCAACGCACCGAACATCGTCATCGCGACGTCGCGGTTCGCCGTCATGTACGAGTAGTAGCCAGCGCCGCTGCTCTCGAGCTGCATCTCCTGCGCGTAGATCGACAGGATCGGTCCAATGTCGATCGCCCAGTGGTCCCCGAAATCGCGACCGACCATCAGTTGCAGCTCGGCGGTCGGGAACACGCCCTCCGCGCTCTGCGGACCGCTCGCCGTCATGTCGAGATGCGCTCTCGTGTAGACGACGCCCACCCCGGCAGTGCCGCGCATGTGCCAGTGCCCGCCTTCACCGACGAGCCCGGCGTACGCGAGCGCCTTGGTATCGAACATGTCGATCGTGTCGTAGCCGTAGCCGTCCAGGTACGCCATGCCGACGCGCGACGTCGAGGCCGCGGCGCCGAACACCCACGAACCGTACATCTTGGCGTCCCACTCACCGCGCAACCCGCCACCGGGTCCCGTCAATCCGATGAGCGGACCCAGCGAGAGCCAGCGCGGCTTCCCGGGCGCTTTCTCGGCCGCCACCGCATGCGTGATGACCGGACCCGCCGCACCGGGCGCCGCGCCTTCTCCGGGCGCGAGCAGCTGGCCATCACTGCCGAGCATCGCCTCCGGCGGGACCGGCGCGACCTCGGGCGTCGGCGGCTTGCGCACTTCGTACGGCGAGAGCGAATCCGCTGCGATCCAGCTCGCGACGAGCACGCCTGCGCTCTGCGCATCGGGCACGACGCGTTCGCGGATGCGGCCTGACGGATCGCGCGCGAGCAGATACAACCCACCCGCAGTTGGCACGATGCGGATCTCGAGCTTCGTGTTGCACTTCGGCTCCGCTTGCACCCAGCGCTCGACGATCGGGCGCACGGTCTCCGGAACGCGGACGAACGTCACCTCGCAGCTACCGCGTGCCGCGGGTTGTGCGGAAGCCGACGATGCGGCCAGCACGATCGCGAGGACAAGCGCGTGTTTCATAGCCGGTACCTCAGTGCCGCGAACAGCGAGCGTTGCGGCGAGCGTTGCAACAGACCTGGGCCATCCGCGAATACCGTCACGCCCGGCCCGGCATCGAGCTGCCAGTGGTCGCCGAGTCGGCGGCCGAGCAGCAGTTGTGCGTCGACGGTCGCGACCGTGCCGTCCGCTTGATACTCGATCCCCGGTGGCCACGGTTGGAACGGATCGTAGGAGTAGTCCATCCGCGTCGTCATCTGCGTGTACGTGAAGCCGACGCCGAGCGCGGGTCGCAGGTACCAGTCACCGAGGTCCGTCCTGCGCGTGACATAGACGAGACCGGTCGAGTCGATGACGTCCATCGACTGGTCCGCTTGCTGAGTAATGTAGAGCGTCGCCTCGTTGTCGACGAGCGATGCAGCGACACCGATGCTCCACGCGCCCCAGCTCGCAACGTCGATCTCGGCGCGCACACCGGCGCCGGCACCTGCGAGTGTCGGGCCGAGGCCGAACAGCCAACCGTGTGACTCGTGCTCCGCGCTCGGCACGCGATCGAACGGATCGACCGTCACCGTTGCCGGCGGCACATGGTGATCGAAGACGGCGATCGGTGGCGGCACCGGTGGCCTAGTGTCATCCGCCATCCAGCTCGCGACCAGAACCGCAGCCGCCTGGGCGTCGGGGACGACGCGCTCGCGCACCCGACCGCGCTCGTCACGCGCGAACAAGTACAACCCGCCGTCGGTCGGCACGATGCGAACCTCGAGCGTCGCGTTGCACGTGGTTTCCTGCGCGACGAACGCATCGACGACGATTCGCACGTCAGCGGACGCATACGCGATCGTCACGCCGCAGGCGGTCGGCCGCGTGATCGGCTGGGCACCCGCCGCCGTCGCTGCGAGCAGCGAAGCGAAAACGATCGCGCGCGTCATAGTCGGTGACGAACTCCAGTGAGCATTACGAGGTCGATGTTGCCGCGCGACAGCGAGACCGGAAAATCCTGGTAGCTGACGCTGACCTCGTACCGCTGGTTGATCACCGTCGCGAGCGGACCACCGTAGATCGCCCAGCTGTTGCCGAGCTCGCGACTCAGCAGCACCGACGCTTCGAGTGTCGTGAACGTTCCGTCGAGCGAGTAGAACGACGAGCCGTCGTACGCGAGCCCCTGCGTGTGCATGACGCCAACGCCTACTGTCGGCCGCAGCTCCCAGCGCCCGAACTGCGAGGGCCGCGCCATGTAGATCGCGCCCTTGTAGTCCTTCGTGTGGATGAAGCCCGTGCCAGATGACGACATCAGCGGCATCTCGCCTGCGCCGAGTGACGCAGCCAGGCCGGCGTACCAACGTCCGCGCCGAAACACGTCGATGTCGGCGCGCACACCTTGGCCTGCACCTTCGCCGATCGGCAGCATCACTGCGGCGGTCAGCCATTTGCTGCGGCGAACGGGCCGCGAAGCGGTCGCCGTGAGCGACACCGGCGCGAGACCGGGCGGGGTCACCGATTCATTCGTCTCGATCGCCGCGGCCGGCTGCGCCACCGGAATGACGGGCGCCGGTGGCGGGAGGACGACCGGCGGCGCGTTGTCGTCGGCGATCCAGCTCGCGACCAGCACGCCCGCGGTCTGGGCATCGGGCACGATGCGTTCGCGGATCCGGCCGTGCTCGTCTTGCGCAAGCAAGTACAGGCCACCTTCGGTCGGCACGATGCGCACTTCGAGTGCGACGCTGCACTGCGGTTCCGATTGGACCCACGTCTCGACCACCGCGCGCACGTCATCGGGCGCGCGCGCGATCGTGACCTGACACGCTTTGGGCTCGGTCACCGGTTGTGCTGTCGCCGACGACGCGACCAGCAGAACGACTGCATAAATGACGCTGCGCATGACCCTCCCTGCGGCCGTCGGTATCACGACTGTTGGTGGCCGCACACACCAGTTTTCATCTCGGTCTTGGCGCAATTTTGCAGACGTTTTTTGCTCCCGGCGCTGGCAGCTGCTGGCCGGATCTCCCTTGTTACCCGCGTGAAATCCACGTGATCGTTCGCCACCTCTGGCAGAATCGCAGGATCGTGGTGAACGTGGCGGAACCAGGCCGCTCTCGCCGAATGATCCGCGCCCCCTGGAGCACTGGCTCCAGCGAGGAGGAGGCGCGCGCCTACCTCCAGGCCCGGCTGACGGTCCTCTACAAGCTGATGTTCTGGTGCTTCGTCATCCTCATCGGCTTCCTGTGGGTGACGTACTGGCGCTTCCACGACATCAAGCCCGACCTGCAGATCTGGGTGAACACGGCGTTCGTCACCGGCATGGCGATCGAGGGCTTCATCTGGCGCGGCCTGCTCGTGCGCAAGCCGCGGATGTCGTTCGAAGCGCTCAACGCGCTCGACACGTTCTTCGTGGTCGCCGCAAATACCGTGATCGCCGGCTGCGCGCTCCTGTCGTACGACCAGCGGCAAGCCGCATACACGTGCCTGATCTACTCGTGCTTCGCCGTGCTCACGCGCGCGTTGGTCCTACCGAGCACCGGCCGGCGCACCGCGATTGTCAGCGCGCTGGGCGCGATCCCGATGGCGATCGGCGCCATCATCCTGCCGTTCATCAAGGACTGGCCGCCGGGCAAGGACGTTCCCGGCCCCGGGTTCGTGCTCGGCTTTCTGCAGATCGAGGTCGTGACGATCCTGCTTGCCGCTGCCGGCTCCGAGATCATCTACGGCCTGCGACAGAAGGTCAGTGCCGCGCAGCAGCTCGGCCAGTACACGCTCGGCCGCAAGATCGGCGAAGGCGGCATGGGCGTCGTCTACCTCGCGCACCACGACCTATTGCGCCGACCGACCGCCGTGAAGCTCTTGCACCCCGATCGCGTCGGCCACGACAGCATGCAGCGGTTCGAGCGCGAAGTGCGGCACATGAGTCAGCTCACACATCCGAACACCGTCGCCGTGTTCGATTACGGCCGCAGCTTCGACGGCGCGTTCTATTATGCAATGGAGTATCTCGCTGGCATCGATCTCCACAACCTCGTCGTCAAACACGGCAAGCAACCGGCTGAACGCGTTCGGCAGATCATGATCCAGGTGTGCGGTGCGCTACAGGAAGCGCACGACCGCGGCATTGTCCATCGTGACATCAAGCCCGCGAACATCATCTTGTGCGAGCGCGGCGCGATGCCCGACGTCGCGAAGGTCGTCGATTTTGGCCTCGTCAAAGAGTTCACGGCCAACACCGGCGCGTCGACGCAGGTTGTCGTCGGGACCCCGGCATTCGTCGCACCCGAGGCCGTGACCGATCCGAACGCCGTCGGCCCGGCAGCGGATCTCTATGCGCTCGGCTGCGTCGGCTACTTCTTGCTCACCGGCCGCAAGGTGTTCGATGCGAAGACCGCCGTCGATCTGTGTATCCAGCACGTGACGAAGCAGCCGGTGCCGCCGTCGCAGATCGGCAGCACGCACGTGCCGCGTCAGCTCGAAGAGATCCTGATGACGTGCCTCGCGAAACAGCCGAGTGGACGACCGGCGAGCGCGAACGATCTTGCCGACCGCCTGCGTGCTGCTGGCTCGTTCGATGATTGGGACGACGCGCGCGCCAGCACGTGGTGGCGCGACTTCAAGCCTCCACAGGACCTCGATACCACCGCGATCCCGACGACGACGATCACCGTCGACGTCGGTCGCCGAAAGGTCGCATGAACGCGGGCACCTCGGGACGCGTCTCGCGGCAGATGGTCCGCGCGATGTGGAGCGGCGATGCGAGCGAGGAAGAAGCGCGCGCATTCCTCCAGACGCGCATCGCGTTTCTGTTCAAGCTCATGTTCTGGAGCATGGTCGCGCTGCTCGCGTTCCTCGCGGCGCTCTACGCGATCGACGAGGCAAACGCGCCCGCACGCCGCTACGAAGTGTATCTGATCTCGTCGATCGGCCTCGGCGGGATGGCGTTCATCTGGCGCGTGTGGCTGATCCAGCCCAAGCCGCTATCGAGCACGATGATGTACCGGCTCGACCTCGTGTACTCGCTCGGCATCGGCACTGCCTTCGGTGCGGCCGCGTATCTCCAGAACGACCTGCGTGCGTCGGGGTACCTGTCCGTCGTCTACAGCACGCTCACGGTGTTCGCGCGCGCGCTGATCGTGCCGAGCAGCGGCAAGCGTACGGCAGTGGCGAGCTCGATCACGATGCTGCCGATGACCGCCGCTGCACTCGCGCTCGCGATCGAGCGCGCGCAGGATGTGCCCCGTGATGTGTTCTTCATCGGCTACATGCTGTTCTGCATCGTGCCGATCGTGATGTCGTCGTACGGCTCGCAGATCATCTATGGCCTGCGTCAGAAAGAGGCAGCCGCGAAACAGCTCGGCGCGTACACGCTGGATCGCAAGATCGGCGAAGGCGGCATGGGTGTCGTGCATCTCGCGCATCACGTGATGCTGCGCCGCCCGACCGCGATCAAGCAGCTGCTTCCCGATCGCGTCGGCCCGGACAACCTCGCGCGCTTCGAGCGCGAGGTGCAGCACATGAGTCAGCTCACACACCCGAACACGGTCGCGATCTACGACTACGGCCGCAGCCACGACGGCATCTTCTACTACGCGATGGAGTACCTCGGCGGCTGCGTCGATCTGCAGCGACTCGTCACCAAGCACGGTCCCCAGCCGAGCGGCCGCGTCGCGCAGATCCTCGCGCAGGTCTGCGGCGCTTTGCACGAGGCGCACACGAACCAGATCATTCATCGCGACATCAAGCCGGCGAACATCATCCTGTGCGAACGCGGCGGTATGCCCGACGTTGCGAAGGTCGTCGACTACGGCCTCGTGAAGGAGTTCGCAGCCGAGACCGGTTCGTCGACGCAGGTCGTGCTTGGCACGCCGGCCTACCTGTCCCCTGAAGCGGTCACCGATCCGAGGTCGATCGGTCCGGGCGCCGACATCTACGCGCTCGGCGCCGTGGGCTACTTCCTGCTGACCGGCCAGAAGGTGTTCGACGGCAAGACCGCGGTCGAGGTCTGCATCGCGCACGTGACAAAGGCGCCCAGGCCGCCATCCGAGGTCGCGAAGCAACCGATTGCTGCGCCCCTCGAGGCGATCATCCTCAAGTGTCTCGCCAAGAAGCCCGAGGACCGCTACGCGAGCGTGATCGAGCTACGCAGCGCGTTGCTCGCGGTGCCAGCGATTGACTGGAGCGTCGCGCAGGCGCGCCAGTGGTGGGGTGAGTTTCGTGCGGTCGAGCAGTCGGTCAGCGACGCGTCTGACGGCGCCACCCTCACATTGGATCTGGAACATCATCGCGGCGCCTTCCCGGTTTCCTCGTGAAAAGCGCGTGCATCCGGACGGTGGATCTCGGACAACGCGAGTGATTTCGCACGTGAGAATCGCGTGAATAGGTCGGACCACTGGCCTTGATGAGCTACACCGTAGGCATGGAAACGGTGGTCCTCGTGGTTCTAGCGGTCGTGGTCGCGCTGGTCGCGATCGACGCCATCGCGCGACTCGACGAGCGCAAACAGCCGCGCCTGCCGCCGTCATCATCTGGCCGCGACGAGACCATGATCTCGACGCAGAAGATTATCGTTGACCTGACGAAGCGACGCTGACCGGACACGACAGGTAGTAACCGCGTCCCGGCGCGACCGCGAGCACGCTCTCGCAGCCAATGCCGCCGAGCTCCTGACGGAGCCGTCGCACGACTTGGCGGACGTTCTCTTCGTTCGCGTACTTCGACTGGAACGGCAGCTCACGCGCGAGTTGCTTCGTCTGCACGCAACCGCGAACTGCCGACGGCGAGTCCGCTTCTTCGACCGCGCGTGTGCACAGCGCGCGGAGCAGCTGGAACTCGAGCGGTGCGAGGCTACGCTCGGTCCAGCCGTCCCCTCCGTTGCTACGCGAGAGCAGCGCGCCGCCGGCGCCCAGGTCGGTCGTTCCGACGAGGCAGAGCTCGACGGCACCCGGTGTGATGTTGAAGCGAACCAGACCACCGCCAGCGCTTGCGGTCGCCATCGATGGTGGCGCGATCGGGTCGTGCTCTGCTTCGGCGAGGAACCACAATGCGACGTCGCCGATCTTCACGAGCGTGCGCTCCCCGAGCGTGGCCCTGCCCTGCGCGCGCGTGCCGTCGACGAACGTTCCGTTACGGCTGCCGAGATCGCGAATGTGCCAGCCCGCATCGGTGCGGCGCAGCTCGGCATGCTCGCGCGATACCGAGCTCGCAAGGATCACGAGCTCGCCTTCATGGCTGCGTCCAATGCCGGTCTTGGCAGATAGCGGGTGCGCAGCACCGAAGCCGTCGACAACCCAGCCGACTGCTTCGGTCGCCTCGACGTTCGAGCGGATGTGGTCCGGGATCAGGCCCTCGCACGGCGACACTTCTTGCGCGCACGTTCGACAGAGCGAGCCGACTTCGGCCCCAGTACCACAACACAGACAGCCCATGGTCAGGACCATCGAACCACCTCTTGCGTCCAGGCACAAGGCCCTGACCGGTTAGCTCGGCGATAGCGATCCCAGAACCGATACGAGCTTGTCGAAGTCGACCGGCTTGCCGAGGTGCACGTCGAAGCCAGCTTCACGGCTACGCGCAGTATCCGCGTGGTCGCCGTAGCCGGTCACGGCAACCAACCGAAGTGGTGTCGGCATGCGGGTGCGCAAATGGCGCGCAAGCTCGTAGCCGTCCATGACGGGGAGGCCGATGTCGAGCAGTGCAATGACAGGGCGGAATTCGTCGGCGAGGAGGAGCGCAGCCGGTGCGTCGTGCGCGACGGCGACATCGTAGCCATGTTCGCGCAACAACTCGGCCAACACGCGAGCCGCGTCCGCGTTGTCGTCGACCAGCAAAAGCCGCGCGCCCGGCGCAACCGATGGCTGCGGCATGGCGGGGGTGGTGACGACCTGATAGGCCGGAAGCTGCACGGTGAACCGCGCACCGCGGCCGTGTCCATCGCTCGCTGCACTGGCTGTGCCGCCGTGCAGTTCGGTGAGGCTCCGTACGAGTGCGAGGCCAAGGCCAAGCCCACCCTCCGCGCGCTCGAGCGTGCTCTGACCTTGCACGAACGCGTCGAAGATGTTCGGCAGCAGCTCGGGCGCGATGCCCGGGCCGTCGTCGCTGACCGTGACGGCGATCGTCTCGTTCACGCGCAGCGCCGTGATCGAGATGTGGCCGCGTGGCTGCGTGTACTTCGCCGCGTTCGTCATCAGATTCGCGAAGACCTGCGTCATGCGTGTCGCGTCTGCTTCGATCCCGAGCTCGCGCGGGATGTCGAGCGTCAGCTGATGATTGCGCTGCTCGAGCAGCGGGCTCGTCAGCTCGACCGCTTTTGCGATCA
>DASUFX010000666.1:0-2553 GCA_036274355.1 Kofleriaceae bacterium
TCGCTATCTCGTCGTCGCGATCCTTCACCTTCTGCAACGCGTCGGTGAGCATCGCGACCAGGCCCTGCACGTTCGATGTCACCTGCGCGGTATCTGGACTGGTCGTCGCATAGAGATCGCGCGGCTCGATTGGATCAGCGAGATCCTTGAGGCCGAGCTCGCGCAACAGCGCGTGCAGCTGCTTCTCGGTCGCGAGCGGCATCGGGTCGAATTCGATGCCAACGCCCGGCGAGATGTCCTGGCGCTTGGCCTCGGTTTCACTCACGACGCTGACCACGCGGCCACTCAGCTGCAGCGGTTCGACGCCACGCTTCGTGAGGTCGACGCGCACCGGCATACCGATCGGCATCCCGGTCTGGGTACGAATGAACACGCCGCCGACCGAGATGTTCTCGATGTTGCAGTTGCCGAGTCGTTCGTTGGCGTCGATCCGCGCCGCGACACCCTTCGCCACGACTCTGCGATGCCGGCGATGTTTCACACCTCCACATTAACAAGATCAGTGGCGCGCGTGCGGCTTCGCGTAGGTGCCGATCAGCTCACCCTGCGCGAGAATGTGCCCTTTCATCGCAGCGAGTAGCTCGAGCTTCGTGATGCCGGGCGTGGCGAGATCGATGTCGAGTGCATAGAGCTTGAAGAAGTAGCGATGGCGACCGATCGGCGGGTTTGGTCCGCCCCAGGCGCGCTTGCCAAAGTCGTTCGTGCCCACGGCGGCACCCGCGGGAAGTGATTTGTCGCTCTCCAGCGACGTCGTGGTGGCCGGGATGCCCGTCACGACCCAGTGCACCCACGTACGTTGCGGCGCCGCCGGATTTGGCGCATCCGGATCGTCGACGATGATCGCGATGCTCTTGGTGCCGGCAGGCGGCGTGGTCCACGTCAGCGGCGGCGCAATATCCTCGCCGTCGGCGGTGAACTGCGCGGGAATCGAGCCATTCGCCCCGAACGCCGACGACTCGACGCGCAGCGTCTGCGGCTTCTTGTGAGCTTCGGTTTGTGGCTGCATAGCGAACCCTACTCCCCACCTCTCGACGCGGCGATGTCGAATTCTTCTGATAGTGTTCGCACGTGAAGATCGCCTGCATCGGCGGCGGCCCGGCCGGGCTCTATCTCGGAATTCTCGTCAAGCGCAGCGCGCCCGAGCACGACGTTGTCGTGTACGAGCGCAACCGGCCGGCAGACACGTTCGGATTCGGCGTCGTGTTCAGCGATGCCACGCTCGGCCACCTCGCAGCCGCGGATCCAGAAACCCACGCTCAGATCACGGCGCAGTTCGCGCGCTGGGACGATATCGAGATCCACGTCGGTGGCGAAGTGCTCCGCTCGACCGGCCACGGCTTCTGCGGACTCGAGCGCAAGACGCTGCTCCAGATCCTGCAGGCGCGAGCGAAGCAGCTCGGTGTGCGCATCGAGTTCGAGCACGAGATCAAGTCGCTTTCTGAAGTGAGCGCTGACGTCATCGTCGCGTGCGATGGCGTCGCGAGCTGGGTGCGCGATGCGCTTGCCGCGGAGCTACAGCCGAAGGTCGAGGTCCGGCCGAACAAGTTTGTCTGGCTCGGCTGCACCGTTCCTTATCAGGCGTTCACGTTCATCTTCAAACAGACGCCGTTCGGGCTGTTTCGCGTCCACGCCTATCGCTATCAGCAGACCGGCTCGACATTCATCGTCGAGTGCCGCGAGGACACGTGGCGCGCTGCTGGCCTCGACACAGCCGACGAAGATCGCACGCTCGCGATCCTCGGCGATGTGTTTGCCGCCGAGCTCGGCGGTCACAAGCTGATCAAGAATCGCTCGATCTGGCGCAACTTCCCGACCGTGCGCCTGGGCAAGTGGCACGCCGGCAACGTCGTGCTGATGGGCGATGCCGTTCACACCGCGCACTTCTCGATCGGCTCGGGCACGAAGCTCGCGATGGAAGACGCGATCGTGCTGCGCGATCAGCTGCTCGCCACGCGCGACGTGCCGGCAGCGCTTGCCGCCTACGAAGCGAAGCGCCGCCCGGAGGTCGAAGCGCTACAAGCTGCAGCTCAGGCGAGCCTCGAGTGGTTCGAAGGCACCGAGCGCTACATGAACATGGCGCCGGTCCAGTTCACGTACTCGCTGATGACGCGCAGCCTGCGCGTCTCTCACGCGTCGGTCGCCAAGCGCGATCCGCACCTCGCGCGCGGCGTCGAGCAGCTGCTCGCGGGCAAGGTCGGCATCACGCCCGGCAAGGCGGGCATCACGCCTGCCCTCGGCGATCACCGCGAGACGCCGCCCGACCAGCGCCTGCCGCCGCCGACTGCACTGCCGTGCGCGCTCGGCGATCGCCGCGCAACGAATCGCATCGCGCTCTCGCCGATTGCGGCCCCCGCCCCGCGCGCGGCGGACAACAAGGCAGTGCCGATCGCCGAAGGTCTCGCCGGCGACGACGAGCTGGTCGCGCTCGGTGCAGCCGCTGCGATGGGCGCCGGGCTCGTCGTCAGCCCGCCAATTCTGGTGACCGTCGCCGTCGCGCAGCGCGACGCCGACGGATCATTGACACGGGGCGGCGACACGCCGCGCATCAACACC
>DASUFX010000667.1:0-8231 GCA_036274355.1 Kofleriaceae bacterium
GCCGAAGATGTGCGTTGCAACTTATCGCCTCGGCAGGGTTTACTTCGCCCGCGAGGAGTGGGAAAAAGCCGCAGAATCTTTTCAGACGGTGTCCGAAGACCCGTCCTGCGGGTCCCAGGAAGCCAGTTACTACCTGATGAAGACTCGAATGCAGCAAGGGTTGGTCAGCGAAGCAAAGAGCGCGCGTACGTCGTGTCTCAAGATCTCGCCGAACAGCTGCATCGCAACGAAGTGCCGCGCCGACGGCGGTGGCCTGGGGCCTTAAGCCAAGATCAGAGACAGAGATGGATCAACGTACTCGAGCTGAGGGTGGAAGCGTCGACGCACGGATGAGCCTCGCGACGTGGCTTCGCGCAGGACGTGATCGTCGGAAGCTCACGATCGACGACGTCGCGAAGATCACCAAGATCCAGCCGCGCATTCTCGAAAAGCTCGAGAGCGGCCAGCTCGAAGGCCTGCCGGCCGAAGTGTTTGTCAAAGGCTTCGTGCGCAGCTTCGCGAAGTGCGTCGGTCTCGACGAGACCGAAGCGCTCGACAAGTACAGCGCTGCGCAAGCCGCGCCGAATCGCCGTGACAACTCGGACTCGGGATCGTTCGCGATCGCGAAGGCGCTCGTCGAGACGATGCAGCGTCCGATCGACGTCGAGACCGTGATCGAAGCGAAGCGCGTCGCGCAGGGCACGCCGGTCGAGCCGGCGCCCGTGGTCACCGCGCCGATCGAAGCTGCGCCGGTTGAAGCCGCGCCGATCGAAGCCGCGCCGATCGAAGCCGCGGTGATCGAGCCTGCGCCGGTGAGCGTGGCTGCGCCCGCGATCGAAGCTTCGGTCGCGCCGGTCATCGAGGCGCAGGTCGTCGCAGCCGCGGTCGCAAGCGAGCAGCCGCAGCCGACGAAGAAGAAGCGTTCGCGCAAGAACAGCAAGCAGCGCGCGAAGCACAAGAAGCAGGTCCAGGAAGAGCTCGCGGCAGTCGCTGCGGCGGTCGCGGCAGATGTTGCCGCCGTCGTCGACAACGACGCCGTCGAGACCAGCGTGTTCGAGAAGCAGCCGATCGACACGGGCCCGGTCGCGTCGATCTTTGCCTCTGGCGATGGCGAGTCGCTCGAGGCGAGCTCGATCGAAGCGAAGACGACCGAGCCGCTGTCGACAGCGAGCGAGCCAGAGCCGACCGACGGTGTCGTCGAGAGCGCGCCGCTTGCGGAGGGCAGCAACCCGACGATCACGATCCCGGAACACGCGAGCGGGCTCGGTCTCGATATCCCGGCGGCGGCGGCGCTCGACGCGACGAGCGGCGAGACGACGCAGGCGACCTGGCAGCCGACGATGCCGCCGATCGCGACGCCGAGCATGCCGTGGCGCCGTCCGAACCTTCCGACGCAGACGGCGTCTCGCGCGCCCGTCGTGCCGTCGCTGTTGATCGATGATGCCGATCCCGACAGCGCGGATCGCGAGCGCGAGGACCGGATCGCGAAGGAGCCGAACCGGCTCTCGTTCTTGCCGCCGATCCTGCTCGATCGCGAGGATCGCTCGGCGCGCCAAGGCGGCCTGACGCTCGCGGTGATCATCCTGCTCATCGCAGCGACGCTGACGCTCAGCTACCTGATGCGGCGGCCGAGCCCGAGCGGCGATGGCGTGACGATGCTCGATGGCGCGTCGCAGCTGATCAGCTAGATATTCGGCGATGGCTGAAGGCGAGCTCGGCGTCGTCCTCAAGACGACACCGCTGCGAGAATCCGATCTGCTCGTCACGCTCTATACGGAGACGCACGGTCGCGTTGCCGCGGTCGCGCGCGGCGCACGCAAGTCGCAGCGGCGGTTTGCCGGCGCGCTGCAGCTGCTCGTGCTCGGTCGTTACCAGCTCGGTCGCCGGCCACGCGGTGAGCTGTGGGCACTCGATGCTGCCGAGGTCGAGCGCGAGTGGACGCAGCTCGCCAGCGACGTGTTCGCGGTCGCGCATGCGAGCTATGTCGCCGAGCTGGTCGGCGCGCTGCTACCGCCCGAGCAGCCAGAGCCGCACGTGCTCGACGTGGTCGTCGCGCTGTGGACGAGCCTCGCGGAAGGTGGACCGTCGCCGGCGGCGTTGCGAGCGGTCGAGCTCGAGCTACTCGATGTTGCGGGCCACCGGCCGGCGCTCGAGGCGTGCGCGGCGTGTGGCGAGGTCGACCTCGCGACCGGCGCGGTGTTCGACCCGACACGCGGCGGTGCGATCTGTAAGCGGTGTGCTGCGACGAGCCGCGGGGCGAATATCCGCCCGATCGACGCGGCTACGCTTGGCTACCTACAGGCGGTGGCGGCGGCAGGGTCGCCGTCGGCGGCGCGGGTTCTCGACGCCGATCCTCGCGTCGATCCTCGCGATCGGGCGGCCGGCCGCGACGCGATGATCGCGATGGTCCAGTCGCTCGTCGGCAAACCACTCAAGTCGCTCGAGTACATCGCGAAGCTCGGCGCCGCCGGCCGTCGACCGTAGTATCTTCGCCGCATGGGTAACCGGCGGCTCGCGCTGATCGTGGGCGCATTGCTTTGCTCCAGCAGTTCGACGTTCGCACAGCCCGCAGAGGGCGAGATCGAGATGGAGGGCGATCCGGAACCGGCGCCAACATCTCCCGATCAAAACGCGCAGCCACCGAGCGATCAGCCGCCACCGATCGTCAAAGATCCGAAGGTCGCGAAGAAGTGGCAGCAAGCCGGCGACCAGCTGATGAAGAAGGGCGACTACCTGACCGGCAAGGGCAAGCCCGATGCGAAGACAATGTACGAGAACGCGGTCACCGCGTATCAACACGCGATCGAAGCGAGCGACGACGCGAGCCTGAACTATCAGCTCGCACTCGCTGAAGACAAAGCGGGCATGACGCCCGATGCGCTCAAGCATCTGAAGGTCGTGTTAGCGGCGCAGGGCATCAAGCCGGCGATCACGAAGAACGCGCAGGCAAAGCTCGACGAGCTCTCGATGAAGGTCGGCGTCGTCACGCTGACGATCGCGCCGGATGGCACGCAGGTGTCGATCGAGGGCAAGCAGGTCGGTGAAGCGCCGATGACCGAGCCACTCGTGCTGATGCCCGGCGTGCACAAGGTGTCGCTCACCGCCGTTGGCTTTCAACCGAAGGACGTCGAGCTGAAGATCGAGGCGGGCTCCGAGAGCGAGCGCAAGATCGCGCTCGAGCCGGTTCCGGTCGTCAACAAGCAGCAGGTGGAAGAGCCCGAGCCGATTCCGGTTGCGGCGCCGAAGGGCCCGGACAAGCGTCCGCTCTACATCGGCGGCGGCATCGGCGCAGGCTTCATCCTTGTCGCAACCGTCACCGGCATCGTCGCGATCACGAAGCACGGCACGTACACCGACGACAACGCGACGCCGGCCGAACGCGCAGACGCGCAGTCGAGCGGCAAGACGTTCGCCCATGTCACCGACTTCTGCATCGTCGGCGCCGTCGCGGCGGGTGCGTTCACCGCCTACTGGTACCAGTACAAGTATCGGCCGCAAGCTCGCGCGCTTAGCGAGCGGCAACAGCCGCAAACGGAAGCCAAGGTCGACGTGGTTCCTTGGGTCCAACCCGAAGCCGGCGGCCTCTCGGTCGCAGGTCGTTTCTAAGCGAGGTCAGCATGGCTACCGGATATCCGCCAGGAATGCCGCCGATGGGAGGCCCGCCGCCGATGGGAGGTCCGCCCGGAATGGGCGGCCCACCGGGAATGGGTGGTCCGCCGGGAATGGGTGGCCCGCCGGGAATGGGTGGCCCGCCGGGAATCGGTGGCCCGCCGATGGGTCCGCCAGGAATGCCGCCGATGGGTGGCCCGCAGATGGGCATGCACCGACCGATGCGTCGCGGTACGCCGAAGATCGTCCCGATCATCATGTCGGCAGGACTCGCGGTCGGCGTGTTCTGCGGCCTCTTGTTCGGCGTCGGCAAGAAGAGCGAAGCGGTCGCATCGACGCCGTCGAAGGGCACCAACGTGAAGCCACCTGCCGAGGAGCCGAAGCCGGATCCGGGCGGTGCACCAGCGGGTCTCGGCGCGACATCGACGAAGCCGGTTCCGCCGGCGCAGCACACGGCGCCTGCAGCGGGTTCCGCGGCAGTTGCCGCAGCGCCAGCAGGTGCAGGCTCGGCGGCACCGGCTGCGAAGCCAGCGCCGACGGTTACCGAAGAAAAGAAGAACAAGCTGACGGTCACGCTCAAGCCGGAAGCGGCGATGACGGGCGCGAAGCTCTTCATCGATGGCAAGGAAGTCGAAGGCATGACCGTCGACATTCCGGTCGACAAGAAGTCGGTGAAGGTCGAGGTCAAGTCGCCGGGCTATCGCAGCGTCGAGAAGAAGATCGACATCACCGGCGAGACGATGAGCGTCGAGTTCGAGACCGTGAAGCGCCCCGCATCGACGCCTGGCGTGAAGCCGCCGAAGCGTCCGGATCGCCCGCCGAGTGGTGGTGGCGGTCTGATCGATATCTAGCGGCGGCGCACGAGCCACGCGAGCACGCCGATCGCGCCCATGCCGAGTGACACGGCGAGGGTGCGATTGCGTTTGTGCGCGCGCTTCGTCAGATCGACCTCGAGCGTCATGTCCTTGTCGACGAGGATGTCCTTCGCGAAGCGCGTGAAACCGATCGCGGTGACCGAGACGTGAACGCGCGCAGGGCTCTCGAGCTCGAGGCGTGTGCCGAGCAGCGGAGTGCCGTCGATCTGGATCGTCGCGACCTCAGCTGCAGCGGCAGGCTTGATCGTGATCAAGAGCGTCGGCACGCCCTTAGTATACGTCAGCCTTTGACGGCGCCTGCAGTCAGGCCGCCGACCAGGTATTTCTGCAACACATAGAACGCGACCATCACCGGGATGCTGGTGACGACGGCACCGGCCGCAAACAGCCCCCAGTCGGCCGAGAACTGACCGACGCTCGATTGGATCAGGACCGGGAGCGTGTACTTCGACTCGTCGGTCATGAACGTCGACGCCATGATGAACTCGTTCCACGCGGTCATGAACGAGAACAGCGCGGTGACCGCGATGCCGGGGCGGGCGAGCGGCAGGATGATGCGGCGGAAGATCATCCACGTCGATGCGCCATCGATACGTGCGGCTTCTTCGAGCTCGCGCGGCAGCGTGTCGAAGTAGCCCTTGAGCGTCCACACGCAGAATGGGATCGCCGTCGTCGAGTAGACGAGCACGAGGCCGACGAGCGAGTTGAGCAGGCCGAGCTTGTCGAGGATGACGTAGAGCGGCAGCAGCAGCAGCGTCGCCGGGAACATCTGGACGACGAGGAACGTGGTGAGACCCGCTTTGCGGCCGGGGAAGCGGAAGCGCGACAGCGCGTATGCGGCGGTGCACGACAGCACGACGCCGACGACGGTGGTCGACAACGCGACGATCAGCGAGTTGAGCGCGTGGCGGAGGAACAAGAGCTCGCCGTGGCCACCGCGCGCGCCGAACAGATCCTTGAAGTGATCGACGGTGACGTCTTGCGGGATCGGCGATGCAGAGAGCGCGAAGTTGCGGCCGGGCTCGAATGCCTTCTTGCACACGAGCATCACCGGATACAGCACGACGGCGACGAGCGCGATCAGCGCGATGTGGACCGCGATGATCGTGAGCAGGCGAGGGCGGCGATTCATTCGTCCCCCTTGCGTCGCACGATGCGCGTGCCGAACACGGTCCACAACAAGAGGATGAGAAAGATGACCGTGCCGTAGGCGGCAGCCATGCCGTAGCGCTCGCCGCGCTCGAACGCCCAGCGGTAGGCGTCGGTGACGAGGATGTTCGTCGCGTTCCCCGGCTTACCTGCAGACACCAGGTAGATGACGTTGAACATGTTGAACGTCCAGATCGAGCCGAGCGCGACGGCGGGCCCGAGTGCGGGACGTAGGTGCGGCAACGTGATGTGGCGGAAGCGCTGCCAGGCGCTCGCACCGTCGACGGATGCAGCTTCGTAGAGCTCGCGCGGAATTGTCTCGAGTGCGCCGAGTGCGACGACCATCATGAACGGGAAGCCGAGCCACGTGTTCGTCGCGACGTTCGCCGCGAACGACGGCGCCCAGCGCGTGAACCAATCGACGCCGTCGAGACCGACCGCGTGCAGCAGCGAGTTGATCGCGCCGTACTGGCCGTCGAACATGCCCTTCCACATCAGCGCGGTGATGTAGTTCGGGATCGCCCACGGCAGGATCAGCAGCATCCGGAAGATGCCGCGGCCGAAGATCCACTTGCGCGACATCACGAGCGCGAGGCTCACGCCAATCGTGACGTGTAGCGTGATGTTGCAAACGGTCCACAGGACCGTCACGCCGAGGATGAACCAGAAGTTGAGCGCGTCGTCGAGCGGGCGACCACCTCCCGACAGGATCTCGGCGAAGTTGTCGAGACCGACAAACGTCCATGTGCCGGCGTGGTGATCGTAGAAGCCGATGAGCACGCCGATCACGAACGGCGCGGCGACCAGCACGAGCATCGCGAGCGCGGCAGGCGTGAGGAATGTCAGCGCGCCGCGATGGCGAGCGAGGCCCGTGGCCAGCCGATCGGTGAGCTGCGCGCGTTGTGCGAGCGCGACGCCGCCGGCGAGCAGCAGGATCGCGGTCGTCGCGATCCACGCATGCCACAGCGTCGTCGGAACGGCGAGCACGCCGATGCCGGCGAACATGCCCGCGCGCGCGGCGCCCTTGCCGATCAACGCACCCGCGGCGGCGAACGCAGCACCGAGGCCGAGCACGCCGATGATGACAAGCCATGGATAGCGCGCCGGGCTTGCCGGCGACGTCACCGCGATTGCGAGCACGCATTGCTTGCCGGTGCACACCGAACGCACCGCGAGTGCGCGACCACTGCCATCGCGCATCATCTCGGTCAGCTCGCTCTGGTGCAGCTGTTCGAAGCGCGTCGCGGCGTCGTAGAACAGCTTGTCGTCGGCGTGCGTGGGGTCCGTCGACATGCCGCCGAGGTGGCGCCACGCGCTGTCGGGCTCGCGGATTTGCCGGTGACGCAGGTAGGGATGCTTCTTGGACGGCGTGGACGGCGTCACGAGGGCGCCATGCACCGTCGGCAGCGGCGCCTTGCCTTCGCTCAGCTCGAGAGCGGCGCGCTGTGCGATGTCGGTCTGCCGTGCGGCGAGCTCGGTGTTGCGCACCGCAACAAACGCGACCGTGGCGACTAGCAACGCGAGCGCGCCGACCACCGCAAAGTCGCGAAGCTGGCGCTGTAGCACCGGCGCGCGCGTGTATGACGACTCCCCGATCATCGCCTCAGATAGCCTTCGACATCGCGGCGAACGTTTTCGAGCTGCGTACTCGGATCACTGCGACCGGCGAGTACTTCACCGAGCGCGTTCTGGTACGGCGTCCACACCATGCGCATCGCCGGCACCTTCGGCATCGGCACCGTGTGCTCGAGCTGGGCGCGAAACACCGGCAGCACCGGATCGCGCGCGATCTCGGCGTCGGTATACGCAGCGGGATTCGCGACGACCTGGCGAGCGACGCGAGCGCGCGTGATCGCAGCGTCGTCGCTGGTGAGCGCATCCATCACGGCAAACGCCGCGGTCTTGTCGTGCGCGTACGCACTCATCAGGACGCTTTCGGCGCCGAGGAATGGTGCAGCCGGTTTGCCGGTTTCCGAGATCACGGGCAGCGTGACGACTTGCCACGGCACGTCCTTGCCGATGTCGGCAATGAACCACGGACCGGACAGCACGGTCGCTGCTTTGCCCGCGTTGAACAGGCTCGCGACCATCGGTGCCTGCGCATCGGCAGGTGCGACGCCCTCGGCGACGAGCTTGCGCGCGAACGCCATCGCCGCCGCGGCCTCCGGCGTCGCGATCGCGAGCTCGCCGCTATCGTCGATCACCTTGCCGCCGAAGCCGTGGAGCCACGGCGCGTGACCGTAGAGATCGGCATTCGCGTACGCGACGGCGAAGCCTTGCTGCTTGCGCATCATCGGCGCGAGCGCGATCAGCTCGTCGGTCGTGGTCGGGGGCGTCGAGACCAGATCGGTACGCACGTAGAGCACGAGCGACTTCGTCGCGAGCGGCAGGCCCCACAGCGAGCCGTCGTAGGTGAGCGACTTCATCGCGGCGGGGCTGAACCGATCGGCGCGCGCGTCATCGACCCAGAACTCGATCGGCTCGATCGTGTGCGACTCCGCCCACGCACCGATGCGGTCGTCGGCGAAGATGAACAGAT
Source organism: Kofleriaceae bacterium (assembly GCA_036274355.1). Classification (GTDB taxonomy): domain Bacteria; phylum Myxococcota_A; class Polyangia; order Haliangiales; family Haliangiaceae; genus JABFXX01. The sequence continues at coordinate 8,152 of DASUFX010000667.1, forward strand.
CGGGACCGTTGCCGCGCGGGATCGCGCTCGTCAGCTTGTCGGCGAACGAGTCGTGCGGCACCGCGACGAGCGTCAGTGGC
>DASUFX010000668.1:0-2352 GCA_036274355.1 Kofleriaceae bacterium
GGCCTTCTTGCCGAGCGCGGGCACGGTCGCGAGCGCGGCCAAGCAGGCCAGCACGATCAGCCAGCGCTGCCGCATCGCAAAGCGCAGGATCGCCATGTAAGCGCGCTCGACCGGGGAGTAGGCCGCATCGACGACGCGCTGAAACCAGCTGCGATGATGCTCGCCAGTGGCCGGCGGCAGCACCCGGGCCGCGAGCATCGGGACGATCGTGAAGCTGACGATCACCGACACGCCGACCGCGAACGCCATGGTGATGCCGAAGCTGAACAAGAAGCGGCCGACGATCCCGGTCATGAACGCGACCGGCAAGAACACCGCCATCAGCGACAGCGTGGTCGCGAGCACGGCGAGGCCGATTTCCTTCGTCGCATGAATGGCGGCGGGGAACGGCTTCATCCGCTTCTCGTCGATGAAGCGATAGATGTTTTCGAGCACGACGATCGCATCGTCGATCACGATGCCGACCGCGAGCGCGAGCGCGAGCAGCGTCATCATGTTGAGCGTGAAGCCGGCGATCATCATCAGACCGAACGTCGAGACGATCGAGACCGGAATCGCGATCGCGGCGATCACCGTCGAGCGCAGGCTGCCGAGGAACAGCAGCACGACCAGCGCAGCGAGGATCGCGCCGACGACGAGGTGCTCGAGGACCGTCGACGCCGACGTACGGATCTGGATCGAGTTGTCGCGCACGACGTCGACCGAGTAATCGGGCGGCAGCTGCTTCTTGAGCTCCTGGACCGCGTTCGTCACCGCGTCGACCACGGCGACGGTGTTCGTGCCTGTCTGCTTACGGACGGACAGCGCGATCGCCGGCACGCCATTGCGGAGCGCGGCCGTTTCGGCCTCTTCCTCGGCGTCCTCGAGGTCTGCCACGTCGCGAACGCGGACCGCGTGGTCGCCCTGCTGGCGGACGACGATGTCGCCGATCTGCTTCGCCTCGATCGCGCGCCCTTCGATGCGCAGCGTCGAGTTCTTCGGCCCCATCTCGAACTGACCGCCGGGAACGTTGACGTTTGCGCCGGCGATCGCGCGCTGCACTTCGAGCGCGGAGACGCCGGTCGCAGCGAGGCGGATCGAATCGAGGTTGACGTTGATCTGACGGTCCTGGCCGCCGAGGATCACGATCTGACCGACGCCCTTGAGGCGCTCGATGCGCTGCTTGACCGACTTGTCGGCAAACCGCGTGAGGTCACGCGTCGACATGCCCTTCGGTCCTTTGACCGACAGCACGATGACCGGTGCGGCGTCAGGATCCGCGCGGCGCACTTCGGGGCGCACGCCGGGCGGCAGGTCGCGCAACACCGTCGCGATGTGCTCGCTGACGTCGTCGGCGGCATCCTTCGGGTCGATCTCGAGCTGAAACTGCGCGAGCACGAGCGACACGCCCTCGGTCGAGACCGAGGTCAACGTGTCGAGGCCGTTCACCGTGTTGACCGCTTCTTCGATCTTCTGGCTGACGTCGGTCTCGACGGCACCGGGCGACGCGCCCGGGTACGGCGTCACGATCATCACCATCGGAAAGTCGACCTTGGGGAACTTGTCGACGCCGAGGCTCTTGTAGCCGACGATGCCGACGACGACGAACACCGCGATCAACACGCTCGCGAAGATCGGTCGCCTGACGCAGACGTTTGCTAACCACTGCACGGCGCTTTACTCCACCACCGCGCGTCCATCGACGAGGTCGTCGGGGACCTTGGTGACGATCTTGTCGCCCTTCACCAGACCCTGAGAAATCGACACCTGGCCTTCGGCCGGCGACGGTCCGAGCTGCACGACGCGCTCCTCGACCTCGCCCTTCTTGACCACGAATGCGCGCCAGGTCTTGCCGCGCTTCACGACGGCATCCTTGGGCGCGATGATGCGCGGCACCTCGCCAATCTTGATGTGGCCCTCGACGAACATGCCCGGCACGAGGCCGCTGTCCTTGTCGATGACCGCCTCGACGACGAGCGACCGCGTGCGGCCGATTTCAGCGCCGAGCCGCGTGATCGTGGCGCCGACGGACTTCTCGCCTTTCGCGACGCTGAACAGCTCGACGTGCTGGTCTTTCTTGATCAGCGGCACCGCGATCTCGGAGATCGAGAGCTCGACCTTCAGCGGATCGTCGTCGACGAGCGTGAACAGCGGCTTGCCAGGGGCAACCCACTCGCCGGGCGACACCATCTTCTCGGAGATCACGCCGTCAAACGGCGCACGCACGAGACCATCGGTGACCGACTTCGACATCATCTGCTGGCGCGCTTCGACAGCGGCGACCTGCTCCTGCGCCGAGGTGCACTGAGTCATCTGGCGGTCGTATTCGGACTTCGTGATCGCACCCTTGTCGAGCAGCGACTTCGTGCGCTC
>DASUFX010000669.1:0-3247 GCA_036274355.1 Kofleriaceae bacterium
GTGCTCGTCGCGATTCCGAAGAGCGGCGGCGCTGCGCGGACGATCGCGAAGGGCTTCGTGCGTGCGACCGCGCTCGCGGCCGACGACACCAACGCATACGTCTACACCGAGAAAGATGGAACGCTACGCAAGGTCGAGCTCGCGAGCGGCGCGACGAGCGTGCTCGCAACCCAGCTCGGCAACGCGGACGATCTCGTCAGCGAAGGCGAGTGGCTCTACACGGTGTCGTGGCCGAGCAAGCTCGTTCGCATTGCCAAGGATGGCTCGCGCACTGATGTGCTTGCCGACGACCTCAAGTCGCCGACCCATATCGCGCTCGATCCGGCGTTCGTCTACGTCGTCAGCCGCGACCAGAACAAGATCGTCCGGCTGCGAAAAGCGCGCTAACAACCGGTCGTCATTGGCGGAATCATGACGCTGCAGGAAATCTGCTTGCCAAAAATGAAACGCGTTATAAGATTTAAACACGTTTCAAATGAGTCTCCTGGACGAGCACAAAGCCGAACGTCGCGCCCGCATCGGCAAGGTCGCGCGCCAGCTCGTCGTCGAGCGCGGCTACGCCGGCCTCACGATGCGCGAGCTCGCCCAGAAGGCACGGGTCGCGGTGCCGACGCTCTACAACCTGTTCGGTAGCAAGGACGCGATCCTGGTCGCCGAGCTCGCCGAGTCCGCCCGCGTGCTCGCGGCATCGCTGCCGCCGATCGGCGACAGCTTCTTTGCGCGCGCGATGGTCGGCTTCGATGCGGGCACGCGCGCGATCGAGGAGTCGCCCGAGTTCTACCGCGAGTGCATGAACATGTTCCTGACCTCGCCCGAGACTGCCGAGATGCGCCGCCGCGTCGAGGACGCGCACATCGCGGTGATGACGGCCAACCTGCGCGCGGCGAAGGCGGCCGGGCAGCTCGCCGACTGGGCGACGCCCGAGATCGTCGCGCGCCACATGTTCGCGCAGTACATGGCCACGTTGATCGCGTGGGGTGTCGGCGAAATCGACCTGCCGACATTCCGTATCGCGGCACTGTCCGGCGTTTGTCACCTGCTTGCCGGCGCCGCGCGCGGACCGTTCGCGGCCGAGGTCGAAGCCAAGCTCCGCACGCTGCCCACGCAGTACACGCATTCCCCGCCTGACAAGAAGGCGACGAGGAGGTCCACATGATGATCGATGACGTCGAGCTCTCTGCACCTAAACCCGGCCACAATCTGCCGCCGCGCGCATTCACGTCCAGCGCGCTGTTCGAGCGCGAGCAGCACGCGATCTTCGCGAAGAGCTGGGTCCACGTTGCTGACGTGATCGATTTGCCCGGGCCGGGCAGCTATGTCGCGGGACTGATCGGCCGCACGCCGGTTCTACTCGTGCGCGATCGCCACACGGGCGAGCTGCGCGGGTTCTTGAACGCGTGTCGTCACCGTGGCGCGCAGCTGCTCGACGGCAAGGGCACCTGCGAGAAGCAGATCAAGTGCCCGTACCACGCGTGGAGCTACGGCACCGACGGCAAGCTGCTCGGTGTGCCGTATCGCGACGAGTTCTCGTGCGACGTTTCGCAGATGGGTCTCGTGCCGATTCGCGTCGGCAGCGTCGGGCCGCTCGTGTTCGCCTGCCTCGACGCTGATGCACCGCCGCTCGCCGACTGGGTTGCGACGCTACCCGCCGCGCTCGCCGCCGCGGGCGTCGACAACTGGGCGCTCGCGTTCGAGCTGCGCTACGAGATCAAGGCCAACTGGAAGCTGTTCGTCGAGAACGCGAACGATGGCTATCACATCCAGTTCGTCCACGACGTACTCACCGATCTGCTGCAAGCCGACTCCGGTGTCACCGTGCTCGAGCCGCACAGCGCGTACTCGTACGCGAACGTCGATCCGAAGTACGTGCCACCCGGCTTCGAAGCGGCGGACGCGAAGATTCGCTTCGGCTGCATCTTCCCGAACCTGATCCCGGTGCTGTCGCCGCAGGACCTGACGTACATGCGCGTCGATCCGATCTCGCACGATCGACTCGCGCTGTTCGTGCGCTCGTATGACAACGCCGAGTTCGCGCACCTGCGCGACTTCCGCAAGGCCGCGTTCCAGCGCACGACCGATCAAGACATCGCGGTCGTCGAGCGCACGCATCGTGGCCTCAACGCGATCGGCCTGCCGGCAGGTGTCCACGCATCACGGCTCGAAGAGCGCATCGGTCACTTCGAACGCATGTGGGCCGATGCGATGACCGACGAGCCCGCACCGAAGCGCCACCTGGCGATCGCTCCCTGAAGTTCGCGCGTGACCGCCGCCGCGGTTCGGGCTATCTCTGGTCCATGGCCCACGGCGCGACGCTCACGCGACTGCTTCGCGCGCGCGATCTGCTTCACGCGGATTCCGAGCGCGGGCCGACGCTCGACGAGCTCGCCGGTGCCGCTGGCCTCTCGCGCGCCCACCTCGCGCGCCAGTTCGCGCAGACGTTCGGCGTGCCGCCGCACCAATATCTCGTCCAGCTGCGCCTCGATCGCGCGAAGCGTGCGCTCGCGTCGGGCGAGAGCGTCACCGACGTCTGCTACCAGGTCGGGTTCGAGAGCCTCGGCACGTTCTCGGCGAGCTTTCGCCGTCGCACGGGCATGTCGCCACGGGAGTGGCAGCGCGCGGCGCGGCCGTTCGTGCAAAGCCGCGGCGTTCCAGTGCTCTACATCCCCGGCTGCTTTCTGATTCACGCCGAGCACGTTTGAAGAAGTTCGCGGCGCGGGCCTGCGCTACGAACGCTTCATGATCACCAAGCAATCGCACGCCACTATCTACGTCACCGACCAAGATCGCGCGAAGGCGTTCTATACCGAGAAGCTCGGCTTCGAAGTTCGCGACGACGCCCGCATGGGGCCATTCCGCTGGCTGACCGTTGGCCCGAAGACGCAGCCAGACCTCAACATCATTCTATATGGCATCCAGCCGAGTCAGTTCATGAGCGAGGAGAACGCGGCGTTGCTGAAGAAGCTCGTCGAATCCGGCGCGATCGGCGGCGGCGTCCTCGAGTGCGACGACATTCGCAAGACGTACGAGCAGCTCAAGGCGAAGGGCGTCGAGTTCAAGGGTGAGCCGAAGGAGCAGCCGTACGGGATCGAGGCCGTGTTCAAGGACGACTCGGGCAACTACTGGAGCCTCGGCCAGAAGCGTTAGTTCTTGTCGACCGGACGCTAGTTCTTGTTCGGATCGAGAAACGCCTGCTTGCCCTTGTAGTCGAGCACGAGCACGAACTGATTGAACACGAGGCTGCCGATCA
>DASUFX010000670.1:0-2730 GCA_036274355.1 Kofleriaceae bacterium
GAAACAGCGGCGGCGCGGGAACGACGTGGTGCAGGGAGCTGGAGCATTCGACGCAGGTCGGTGTCACGCACGGCACGCTGAAGATTCGTGACGATTCGGCGGTGCCGGCGAGCACACAGATCGCGCTCGATGCTGCGCGCAACGAGTACGAGCCGTTTCAGATCGTGATCAACGGCGGCGCTGCCGGTATTTCCGATGTTCAGGTGACCAAGACGGCGCTCGTTGGCGACGCCGGCACGATCGACGCGACACAGATCCGGCTATTCCAGATCGGGCGCTATAACGTGCGCTGGGCGTCGAGCGCCGAGGGCGCGAGCGGCTACTGGCCCGATCCATTGATCCCCGATGTCGACGCGTACGACAACGAGCCGCGCAACGCGTTCGTGCACTTCAACATCGCCGCGAATCAGACGCGCGCGGTGTGGGTCGACGTTCGCGTGCCGGCCGATCAGCCCGCGGGCACGTATCAAGGCGTGTTCATGGTGAGCGGCACGAACCTCGCGCCGACGCCGATCAACGTGCGCCTGCGCGTGCGCAACTTCACGCTGCCGTCGACTGCGACGCTGAAGACTGCGTTCGGCCTCAACGGCGACGCGGTCACGCGCGGCCACCTCGGCGGCCAGTGGTGCAGCGACTTCCCGGCCCCGCAGGTCAACGAGCTGCTCGGCAAGTACGCGCGCGCTGCGCTCGATCATCGGATCACGCTGATGAATCCGACGTGCGGCGATCCGGCCGCGAGCTTCGCGCAGTTCGACATGTATCAAGGCACGCTGCTCGACGGCACGGCAGCCACCGAGCTCGCCGGTGCGCGCTCGCAGTTCTTCAGGAGCTCGCGCGGCGACGCCGCGGGCATGACCGCGCTCAGGTCACACTTCGACGTCCACGGCTGGGGCAACACGCTCGTCGATTACTCGTGCGACGAGCCGCCGCAAGCGTGTGACCTCGCAAACTGGCCAGCACGCGCTCAGCGCGCACACGACGCCGGCATTCCGAACCTCGTCACGACGTCGTACGAGTACCTCCAGCAGCACGGCTGGCTCGATCTCGTCGACATCCTCGTGCCGGTCGCCGAGACAATGAACGAGACGAGCCGCGCACAGTTCGACGAGTTTCTGTCACGCGGTCCCACGAAGCAGCTGTGGTGGTACCAGTCGTGTGACTCGCACGGCTGCGGCGGCTGCGATGCCGGGATGAGCGCGTTCAATCAGTACAACGGCCTGCCGTCGTACGTGATCGACTCCGACGCGCGACAGAACCGCGCGATGGAGTGGCTGTCGTTCATCTTCGACGTCGAGGGCGAGCTCTACTGGGAGACCGCGTTCAACTTGCAGGCCGGCACCGATTGGGATTCCGGCACCTCGTACTGTGGCTTCGGCGGCAGCGGCGACGGCGTCATGTTCTATCCGGGCAAGCCGACCGATCCGCGCGTCGGTGGCACCACGCAGATCCCACTCGAGTCGGTGCGCATGAAGCTGATCCGCGAAGGCATGGAGGATTACGAGTACCTCGTGCTGTACGCGCAGAGGTTCGGCCGCGACGCCGCGGTTGCGAAGGCGAAGCAGGTGTTCCCGGACGTCTTCGGGAGCAAACAGCATCCCGCCGAGCTGCTCTATCAAGTGCGCCGCGAGCTCGCGGATGGCATCGAAGGCGTCGCCGAAACGCCGGTCGACGTTCCGCACGCTCCCGAGCTCGTCGATCTCGCGGGCGACCTCCACGAGTTCGCCGCATCGCCCCCGATCGCAGTCGCAGCCGGCGCCGCGAACGCCGAGTTCCGCCTGCTATGGGACGAGAACAACCTCTACATCGCCGCGACCGTCACCGACGCCGACCTGCGCACGCAGGGCAGCGGCCGCGATGGCCCGCTCTATAACTCCGACAGCGTCGAGGTGATGCTCGATCCGCAGCTCACGCAGACCCCGATGGCAACGAGCGCCGTCATGCAAGTGATCGCGAGCGTCGCTGGCGATCTCTACGACGCGCGTGGCGCCGGCTCGGCCGGTGACGCGACATTCGACATCGCCGGCCTCGATGCGCGCGCGGTCATCCACGGCACGCTCGACGATGCGGTCGGTGATACCGGCTATCAGATCATCATCGCGATCCCGTGGCAGTCACCGGTCGCGGCGGATCAAATGCTCGGCGTCGATCTCGCACTCGACAATTTGAGCGCGAGCAGCCTTACGTTCGACGACTGGGCAGGCGTGCGGCCGTTCGCGCAGCCGCGTTACTGGCATCAGGTCCGACTCGCATCCGACATGTGCCGCTGATGGATTACTCGGCGGTGTAGGAACAAGCCACACGCTAACTCTCCGGAAGGTTTTGCGCGACGCCTGGTCTTGGCGTTGCAGAATGTTTCCGTCTGGAGGGATATGCGTCGCATTTTCCTATGGCTACCGCTGTGCCTCGCGGCTTGCGATCACACGGTCGATGATCAAAAGCCGATCGGTGGTCACACCGATAGCGAGGCCGAGGTTCAGCGCTACGTTCGCCGCGCGTACCTCGACTTGACCGGCCGACCACCGAGTGATGCCGACCTGCAAGCGACCACCGTGCGCTTGCGCGATGCCGGCAACACAGCCGCAGCGCGCGCGTCGTTCGTCGACGAACGGATCGCGAGCGATGACTACGCCAAGTTGTGGGTCGAAGAGCTCGAGAACGGGATCTTCGGCGGCAACACGCTGAGTCAGCAGTACGCGTTCGTCTGCTCGATCGTGCGCGGCCAGGACCGCA
>DASUFX010000671.1:0-8004 GCA_036274355.1 Kofleriaceae bacterium
GGGGCACTTCGAAGCGAACGGACACCCGTCTATAGGCGAAGGGGATCTCGAGGTGCACGGCACATTCGTTGCGCGCCCGTGCAGCCGTATTCACGACTGAAGCGAGCCAGTCGGCGCGTACTCCACGCACAGGATGCGCAGAAGCGAGGTGGCGCACTGCAACCGGCGTAAGTGAACCCTGACCACTTCACTAGCCACACGTAATCGCTGGAAGAAGCGGCGCTCACTGGGATACCGTTCGCTTCCATATGAAGCCTAGCGTCCTGGTGGTCTCGCTCGGAGTCTGCGTTTCGGGTTCCGCATTCGCCGGCGGATTGATCCTTCCCGGTTCAGGTGCAGTCTCGACCTCGCGCGCCGGCACTGGCGTCGCGTCGACGGAAGGCGGCGAGGCAATCTCGCTGAACCCCGCCGGCATGGCGAAGTCGAAGGGCACGACGATCACCGTCGGTGCCGCGATCATCAACTACGCGATGTCGTTCCAGCGCAACGGCACGTACGACACGTACACGGATCCGAATCTCGATCCGACGCCGTACGAAGGCCAGGACTATCCGATCGTCGAGAACAATCCGAAGCCGCCGCTCGGCATCGGGCCGTATCAGCCGATTCCGGTGATCGCGGTGACGACGGATCTCGGCGGACGCGTGCCGGGCTTGACGGTCGGTGCGGGTCTCTACGCGCCGAACGCGTATCCGTTCCGCAACATGAACAACGTCAACGGCCAGCCGTTCTTCGTGCCGAAGAGCAACGGCGGCTATAGCTTCCCGACGAACCTCGACGCGCCGCCGCCGCCAACTCGCTACGACATCATCGAGCAGGAAGCCGCGATCATCTTGCCGAGCGTCGCGGCGTCGTATCGCATCATGCCGGACCTCGACGTCGGTGCACGCTTCTCGATCGGCTGGTCGGAAGTGAAGTCGACCGTCGCGGTGTGGGGCGAGCCGGCGAACTACAACGAGTACATCAAGAAGGATGGCCTGTTCACGCTCGACGCGAAGGACAGCTTCGTCACCGCGTGGGCACTCGGTGCCGCGTATCGGCCGGCGCCGACGATCGAGCTCGGCGCGCAGTACACCGGGCAGATCGACATGCGGGCCGAAGGCGAAGCGGTCAACGAGAACGGCCCGCAGGTCACGCTCAACATGCAGCCGATCATGGTGCTGCCGAGCATCGGCAGCCGCTGCAATGCGGGCGGTACGCCGGAGAAGCTCAAGGGGTGTGTCGAGTTCGCGGTACCGATGACCGCGACGGTCGGCGGCCGTTACAAGTTCCTCGGTGAGGGGGGCAAACTGAACGGCGACCTCGAGCTCAACGTCAACTGGCAGCACTGGGGCGCCGAGCGCACGCAGGACTATCGCGTTGTCGTCGACGCGCAGGTCACGACGGCGAGCATGCCGGACAACGGCATCGACCTGAAGGACAACATCGTTCGCCACGGCCTCAAGGACACCTATGGCGTGCTGCTTGGCGGCAGCTGGAACTTCCCGGCCGGCAACAACACCGTGACCGCGCGTGGTGGCGTCGGCTACGAGACGGGCGCGGCGAAGAAGGGCTGGGAGCGCGCCGATTTCGATGGCGCAGCGCGCGCGATCTTTACCGTCGGTGGCTCGTACAAGCTGCCGCGCGTGTCGATCGATCTCGGCTTCGGCTACATCTACGAAGGCACGCGGACCGATTCGCGTACGTGCAACCCGGTCCTGACTGCGCCGCCGTACGAGGGCTGTGGCCCCAACGGCGAGCAGCAGCCCATCGAGGATCGCCAGGGTCCCGGCCCGATCAACCCGATCGTCAACGCCGACCAACAGCTGGAGAATCCGGTCAACGAGGGTACGTACAAGAGTCACTACTTGCTGTTCATGCTGGGTATGTCAACGTGGTTCTGAGGTGAGCTGATGAGCAAGGCGCTGATCAAACGCGGAAGTGGTGGTGGCGATCCGGCGTCGGGAATCGTGCCGGCAGTCGCGAGCGCGATCATTCCCGGTGTCGGCCAGCTCATCAACGGCGAGACCGACAAGGCGATCGGCGTGTTTGTCACCGCGACCGTGTGCGGTGCGAGCCTCGTGTTGTCGTTGCCGCTGATCGGCACGGTCGCGGCGGGCGTCGGTGCAGTGACGTGGCTGTACGGCGTCGCCGACGGCTACTTCACCGGCAAGAAAAAGGGCTAGCGATACGGTTCGCTCGGCGTGCCGCAGAGCTCGCCGAGCAGATCGAGTAGCGCATCGAAGACATCGGGCGTCGGCTCGTGGCCGGCGATGCGCACCGTGATGTGACGGCGCACCGTGATCGACATGATCTCGGCGCGGCGCACGAGGCGGTCGAGGTGATCCATCGCGAGTGGGATCTCGCCGATGAGCAGGAACGGGCGATCGGCGATCGCGATCGTGTTCGGCGTCGCGAGCGGCTCGCGCTCGAGGGTCCAGAGCTTCGCCTTGCGCGCATCGGCGATGAGCTCGATCGATGCGGATGCGGCGCTCTGCTCGGTGGTCGGCCAGGTCAGTAGGATCGTCGTCGTGCCGAAGCCGCGCGGCACGGTGAGCACCGGTGGCCACGGCGTTGCGACGCTGCCGCCGAGCTCGTCTGCGGCGCGCTGCCAGCTCGCGAGGACCTCGGCGTAGTCGGCAGCGAGCGCGTGATGGATCGCGCGTTGATCGTCGATCACGCGCTGTTCGTCATCGTGGTCGAGCTTCGTGCTGGTCTCGACGTCGCCCGCGCGGATGTGGAGCTCGATCGGGCCGCGCGGTTCGTCGCCGTCGGCTTCGAGTGCGTGCGCGTCGTGTTGCGTGATCGCGCGTCGCGTGTGCGCGCCGATCAGGATCGGCATCAGTGCGGGCACGTCGCAGTAACCGAAGTACGACGGCAGGGGAGGGGCGTTGCGCCAGTAGCCATGCGCGGCGCCTGCGCGCGAGATGTAGGCCGTGACATCGACCGGTAACGTGAGCCGGCTCGTGCCGATCACCGTCGAGCCCCGCGAGTACCAGGCGGATCTCGTTGTGAACGTGACTTCGGGCCGGTCCACCTCGAAAGCATAGCCAGACGAGCCGGGCTGGGATGCTATGGTCGGCGGAAATGGACGAGCAGTTCGATCAGTTCAAGGGGACCAAGACGTATATCGCCTCCGAGGAGCTGCGCCACGCCGTGAACGTGGCTGTGGCGCTCGGTCGCCCGCTGCTGGTCCGCGGCGAGCCCGGCACCGGCAAGACGCTGCTCGCCGAGAACCTCTCCGCCTCGCTCGGCCTGCCGCTCATCCGCTGGCACGTGAAGTCGACGACGAAGGCGAAGGACGGCCTCTACGTCTACGACACGGTCGCGCGCCTGCACGACTCGCGGTTCGGCGGCGACGTCCGCGACATCGCGAAGTACATCAAGCTTGGCCCGCTCGGCGAGGCGCTCGCGTCGCCGTCGCGCGTCGTGTTGCTGATCGACGAGATCGACAAGGCCGACATCGAGTTCCCGAACGACCTGTTGCTCGAGCTCGACGCGATGCGGTTCCGCATCGACGAGACCGGCCGCGAGGTGGTCGCCGCGGAGCGCCCGGTCGTCATCATCACGTCGAACAACGAGAAGGAGCTGCCCGACGCGTTCTTGCGCCGCTGCGTGTTCCACTACATCCAGTTTCCGGATCGCGAGCTGATGGCGGAGATCGTGCGCGTGCACCATCCCGACATCACCGATCGCGTGCTCGACAACGCGCTCGAGATGTTCTTCTCGCTGCGCTCGACGCCGAAGCTGCGCAAGAAGCCGTCGACGTCGGAGCTGATCGACTGGATCTGCGCGCTGAAGAAGGCCGGCGTCGATCTGTCGAAGGTCGGCCACGGCATTCCGTTCCTCGGCACGCTGCTCAAGACCGAGAGCGACGTGGAGCTCGTCGCAAAGCGAGCGAAAGCGTAGATGCTGATCGACTTCCTCTTCGAGCTTCGCCGCCGGAAGATTCCGGTGTCGACGCACGAGTGGATGGCGCTCATGGAGGCGATGGCGCTCGGTCTGCACGAGTCCTCGCTCGACGGCTTCTATCACCTGTGTCGCACGCTCTGCGTGAAGGACATCGCGTTCTACGATCAGTACGACGAGGCATTCCTCGCGTACTTCAAGGACGTCCATACCGACGCGCTCAAGCTCACCGAGCAGCTCGCGTCGTGGCTCATGGATCCGAAGATGCTCGAGGGACTCACCGAGGAGCAGCGCAAGGCGCTCCAGGAGCTCGATCTCGAGAAGCTGCGCGAGCTGTTCGAGAAGCGGCTGAAGGAACAGAAGGAACGCCACGACGGTGGCAATCGCTGGATCGGTACCGGCGGCACGTCTCCGTTCGGCACGCGCGGGATGAATCCGAACGGCATGCGCGTCGGCGGCGGTGGCGGTCGCAGCGCGATGGCAGTCGCCGATCAGCGGCTGTTCAAGGAGTATCGTCGCGACGTCGTGCTCGACGTCCGCCAGATCGACGTCGCGCTGCGCGGTCTGCGCCGGCTCGGTCGCGAAGGCGCGCACGAGGAGCTCGATCTCGACGAGACCGTCGACGAGACCTGCAAGAACGCGGGCGAGCTCGAGATCATCTTCCGGCCGCCGCGCCGCAACCGCGTCAAGGTGCTGCTGCTCATGGACGTCGGCGGCTCGATGGATCCGCACAGCGAGCTGATGAGCCGGCTGTTCACCGCAGCGTCGCGCACTGGGCGGTTCGCGAAGTTCCGCAGCTACTACTTCCACAACTGCGTCTACAACTCGGTCTACGAGGACGCGCAGTTCCGCAAAGGCGTGCCCGTCGCGGACCTCTTGTCGCACAGCGATCGCGACGAGAAGCTCGTCATGGTCGGCGATGCGCTGATGCATCCGGCGGAGCTGCTCGATCCGGGCGGCTCGATGTACCTGTACTCGCAGACGCGCGCGTCGGGCATCGAGTGGCTGCGCCGGCTCGCGCATCACTTCCGCAGCTCTGCGTGGCTGAACCCCGAGCCGGACCGGTTCTGGTCGGGCACGACGATCGAAGTGATCGCGAGCGTGCTGCCGATGTTTCCGCTCACGCTCGACGGGCTCTCGCACGCCGTGCGCTATCTCGTGCGCGGCGGTGAGAAGCCGCGCGTCGGTGACCCGAGCAAGTGGCTCAAGGCGATGGGCAGCTGACAGGCGTCGGACCTCGGGCTTCGGTCAGATCCAGATCAGATCTTGAAGATGGTCGCGCTCGCGAAGTAGTGCGCGGGCGCGGCGCACACGGCAGCGGACGACGCCGACACGACCATCGAGAACCGCACGCCTTCGCGATCGCCCGACACGCCGGCCTTCTTCGCGTCGCCGCGGATCGAGATGCCGGTGTACTTCGCCTGCGCGAGCAGGTGACCGACTTGCTTGGCGACATCATCGGCGCTCGTGCCGTCGATGCACCACGTGCCGTGCACCTGCTCCTGATTCGACGTCTGCTTGAGCGCGATGAGCTGCGGCGACGTGATCGTGGGCAGCGCGGCGGTGGCCTCGGCGACCGTGATTGGCTTACCGGGAGGAGCCGGCTGTTCGGCGGGCGCGGTCGGTGCGGCCGATGTGGCCGGCGTTTCGGTGGTCGGCAGGCTTGGCTTCTGCGCCGGTTGCGTAGGCGCAGGCTTCGGTGCCGTGGCGGGCGCAGGCGTCTGCTGTTTGTCCTTGCACCCGGCGACCAGCAGGCACGCTGGCATCACGACTCGCAACAACAGACGCATTACTCTGGGACGCCGGGAGTCGATTGCGGGATGCCTGGCGTCGCCGGCGGAATACCAGGAGTCGTCGGCGCAGCCGAGCCCGTGCCGTTGCCGCCGCCACCGGAAGGCGGCGTGGTCGAGCCGGTGCCGCCGCCCGTCGGAGGTGTCGCTGCCGAGCCGGTGCCGCCGCCCGTCGGAGGTGTCGCGGCCGAGCCCGAGCCGCTACCACTCGTCGTGCCGCTGCCCGTGTTCGTCGTGCTGCTGTTGCCGCCGGTGTTGCCGCCGCTACCACCGCCGGTCGGCCTCTGCATGACGGTGAGCTTCGCATTCAGGGACGCGGTCATCTGCGCGTCGTTGTCCTTGAACATCGCCGCGTCGACGACCTGATCGATCGGCCGATAGCCCGGACGGCGCAGCGAGACGCGTACGCGTGGCTTGGCCGCTTGCGCCGCGGTGAGCTCGATGTCCGACGGCGTGATCTTCTGCGTGTTGACGCTGTCGATGTAGATGTCGGCGCCCGGCGGATCGGTCGTGACGCTGAGGACGTGCTTCTTCGCGACGAGCTTCGCGGTGAGCTTGTCCTGGCCACCTTTGACGTCGAGCTCCTGGGTCGTAAAGCCCGGCGCGCTGACGATCGCCTTGTAGACCTTGTCCTTCTCGAGCTTCGCGGTGAACGGGGCCGGGCCCTTCTGGTCGGTATCCGCGATCGCGACGATCGCGCCCTTCGAGACGCTCGATGCGATCACGGTGTCGACGATCGGCCCCTTCGGCGCCTCGACCGCTGCGCTGCCCGCGCTACCGTCGCTGCCGTTCTGCGCGAGCTGCTCTGCGCTGCCGGCGCTGCCGTTGCTGCCATCGCTGCCATTGGCCGGATTCGTCGCGACCGCGGCGCTGCCGTTGCTACCCGGATCCTTCTGCGCGACGTTCTCGGTCGCCTCGGGACGCAGCACGAACCACCACACCGCGCCTGCCGCGCCCGCGACGAGCACGAGCAGCAGGATGATGATCGGAGCGGCGCTCGGCCGACTCGGAGCGTGCGGAATCGACGGCTCGGGCCCCACCGCTTCGGGTGCGGCAGAGGCGGCGCGCGTCTGCGCTTTCGCTGGCTGAACCCCGAGCCGCGTGCGCGGAGCGGGTTGGTCTTCGCTCGGCGCCTCGAGCGGCGGCTTGGAGCGCGTCGCCTTCGGCGGCTCGGGAAGGTTTGGCACCGACTCGCGATCGACGTTCGCCCCCGACGCGGCCGCCGGCGGAGCAGCTGGCTCGCCGAGCGAATCGGGACGGCCGGCCTGCCGGCGCGCCGCGAGCTCGTCGGGCGGCATCGAGATCGCGGTGTTCGTCGGCGCGTCGTCGCTGGCTTCGGCGCCGACAAGTCCCGCCGTCTGCGCGGCTAGCTCGTCGAGCGAGCGGACCTTCGTCGCTTCTTCGAATGCCTTCTCGTCGAAGTCATCCGCGTCGGAGTGGAACGGACGTGGCGGCGGAAGCGGCGTCTGCTCGGAATCCGACTTCGGGCGGCGGTTGCTACCGACCCCGAGTGCGTCTTGCACCGGAGCCGGCGCAACGCGCGTGGGTGTATCGGTGAACAGCGGCGGCTTGGTCGGGCCTTCGTTGCCGCTGCGCTGCGGTGCCTGCTTCGCCTTCTCGGCGAGAATGCGCTCGAGAACGGTCTGACTGCCGTCGGCGAGACGATCGAACCGCACGCCCATGCCCGGTGCGATTGCCGGGCGGCTCGGATCGTTCTCGCGCGTCCACACCACCGTGCCTTCGCCGGCGATCAGTGGAGACGCGTCACGAAGCTGAAACTCGAACTTCATCTGTGTACCAACGGCCAGTGGCTCCTTGGTCCGGATGAAGATGCCGCCCTGGCTCACATCGACCGCGTAGCGCTCGATGAATTGCTCGAGGGTTTCGCTCTTGAACTTGATCTTGAGCGTAACGGGCGTGCGCTTACCCTGACGGGTGTTTGGATCGGCCAAGACGTTCTCCCGAGGCGCGTTCGCAGACAGAGGTCAGCGCAACTCGCCGATTCGCCTCGATTCTATGACTGGTCGCCCAACGATGCAACGCGTCGCCTTGCAGTAGTAGAGTGCGCGGCGATGTCCACCCCGATCCGTCGTGTTCTCGTCGCCAATCGTGGCGAAATCGCTGTCCGGGTCATGCGTACGTGTAGGGAACGCGGACTCGAGACCGTCGCCGTCTACAGCGACGCCGACCGCCTCGCGCCCCACGTCCAGATCGCGGACGCCGCGGTCCACATCGGCCCGCCGCCCTCCGCGCAGAGCTACCTGGTGATCGAAAAGATCATCGCCGCCTGCAAACAGACCGGCGCCGACGCGGTCCATCCCGGGTA
>DASUFX010000672.1:0-5601 GCA_036274355.1 Kofleriaceae bacterium
GTGCCCATCGTGTCGAAGAAGTCGGAGAGCATCAGCGAGAACACTGCGATCACGGCACCGAGCGCACCGAGCTTCGCGACGAAGCCGAACGAGAACTGACCGACGAGGGAGAAGTCGGGCAGGGCGACGACCTTCGCTGGCGCGTGGACATCGCCGAGCGCGAATGCGAGTGCGGTCGCTGCCGCGATCGCGATGAGCAGTGCGCCCCGTACCTTGCGCACGGTGAGTGCGAACGCGATCGCGAGACCGACGAGAAATACGATCGTATGCGACGAGTGCAGGTTGCCGAGCGCGAGCAATGTGCCCTTGCTCGGCACGACGACGCCGCCGTTGGTAAGCCCGATCACCGCGAGGAACAGGCCGATCCCCGCACCGATTGCGCGTTTGAGCGAATCCGGGATGGCGTCGAGCACGCGCTCGCGCACGCCGGTGACAACGAGCAGCGTGATCGCGAGTCCTTCGGCGACGATGACGCCCATCGCCTCGGGCGCGGTCAGACCCTGCGTCGCTACGAGGCTGCTCGCAACGGCTGCGTTGATGCCCATACCCGGCGCCAGCGCGAATGGATACTTCGCGACGAGGCCCATCGCGATCGTCGTGACGCCGGCGACGAGTGCGGTGACAGTCAGTACCTGGTCCGCTGGCAGCCTTGCGGTGCTGAGGACGAGGCCGTTGACGAACAGGATGTACGCCATCGTCATGAACGTCGTTGCCCCGCCCAGAACCTCGACGTGCAGCGACGAGCCCGCGGCGCGCACGCCAAACCACCGCTCGATCATGCGGCGAGACTACCCGTGATTTGTCATGGGTCCGGCCAATCCCTGACGATCATGTGTCATCGATTCATGCCCTAATTACTCGCATTTGCTCACGTCATCGGCGATGGTTCGCGCGATGTCTGTTCAGTTGAGGTCGCTACGGGGTGAGCTGACGGCTGCTGGTGTGTTCCGCACCCGCGAGCTGCGGAGCTGGCTCGAGCTAGCCGCGATGATGAGCGTGCTCGCGATGTGCCTCATCGGCATCGCGCTCCTCGGTTGGATCGGCGCGCTGTTCTTGGTTCCGGTCGCTGCCGTGCTGTGCACGTCGATCTCGATGCTCGGCCACGAGGGAAGCCATCGCAGTTTCTCGGCGTCGCCGGCGCGCAACGCGATCCTCTGCTATCTGACGTTCCCGCTGTTCGGTGGTCTGGGTGCGCTGTACTGGCGCAACAAGCACGATCGGCTGCACCACGGTCATCCGAACGTCGAGGGCATGGACCCGGACATTCGGCCGTTTCCGTTCTCGTCGTCGCGCGGTGATCACGAGCGTTGCGGCCGGAAGACACGTTGGTTCCAGCGTCACTTCCAGCGCCGGCTGTTCTGGCCGATGTCGCTGCTGATGGCGACCGGCATGCGGCGGTCCTCGGTCCTCTATCTCATCCGCTATCCGAAGAAGCGCGAGGCGGGTTGGTGGGCGGAGGTTCTGTGCATGACCGCGCACTACGCCGGCTGGGTGGTCGTCCCATCGCTGATCTGGGGACCGCTTGCGGGCATCCTCGTCTACGTTTCGATCTGGGGGCTCGTCGGCGTGTGTCTCGCGCTCGTGTTCGCACCCGCACACATGGGCCTGCCGATCGTCGCCGACCAGAACCATGACTGGCTCCACCAGCTCGAGACGACGCGGAATTTGCAGCTGCCGCGCGTCATCTCGTTCTTCTTCATCGGCCTCGACTACCAGGTCGAGCATCACTTGTTCCCGAAGATCGCGCACGCGAACCTGCCGCAAGCCGCTGCCATCACGCAGGCTTGGTGCAAACGCCACGGCGTCACGTACCAGACCATGCCCTACCTCGACGCACTCGGTGACGCGGTTCGGTTCATGGCGGACGCGTGGACGCGCGAAGCATCGACGGCAAGCGCGATGCGCATGGCCAGCTGAGTCAGCGAACTCACGATCTTCATGATCGTTGATACCGGACCGTAGTTGCCGGCAGATCATTAGTGTGGAGCTCGCGCGCGGCACGATCGCCGAACGACCCTGGGCCGTCACGCTCGCCATGTTCGCGCGCCGCTGCGCGAGCGGGCAGCTGACCCTGCTGGCCGGCGATAAGCGCTACTCGATCGCATACGATCGCGGCTCGATCGTGGCGGCGCGGTCACCGCTGATCGCAGATAGCGCGGCACGCGTCGCGCTGACGAGCCACATCGCGACGCCGACACACATCCGCGAGCTCGAACGCCAGCAGGCGTTGATCCCGGGGCGCGACGATGTCGATCTGCTCGCCGCGATCGCGCGACTGTCGCCAGGGCACATCAACCGCCTGCGCGCCGACACGATCATTCGCGCGGCGGCGCGCACGTTCGCGATCGATGCGGGTGAGTACATCTTCGAAGACACTGCGTGTTTGCCCGGGCGCGGTGTCGATGTCGATGTGCGCGCGATCATCTATCACGGCATCCACATGCATCTGTCGGATCAGCGGCTCGCTGCCGACCTGCGCCGACTTGGCGGTGCGCTGTTCGTGCTCGAAGATCAGGCGTCGGACGAGCTGCACAAGTTTGGCTTCTGCGAGGGCGAATGGCCGCTGCTCGCCGCGCTACGCGAAGGTGCGAGCCTGCCGGAGCTCGAGGCGCGTCATCGGGAGATCGATCCACGCACGATGTACTCGACGGTCTATGCGCTCGTCGCGTGCGGAACGGCCCGCGTCGTCGCGCCGAGCCGGCTCGGCACGCCGCCCCAGTTCTTGCGAACGAAGTCGAACCCCGAGCTTGCGGCCGAAGCGGCCGAACGTGCCGAACGCGCGCTCAAGAACGAGCAGCTCGAGACGGCGGTGCTCGAGCTCAAGACCGCATGCGAGCTCGTGCCGAACAATGTCGATTACAACGCGCTACTCGGCTGGGCACTGTTCTGCGCGTCGCACGACAAACACAGTGCCGCCGTCGACGCCAAGAAGGCGCTCGAACGCGCGGTACATCGCTCGGATCGCCCGCAGGTCGCGCGCTTCTACCTCGGCCGCATCGAGCGCATGCTCGGTCGCGATAAGGAGGCGTTGCGCCACTTCCAGGCTGTGCTGCTCGAAGAGCCGCACAACACCGACGCCTCGGCGGAGGTTCGCGTGCTGCAGGCACGCATGCGCCAGCGCGCTAACTGATGCGGCAATACGGCTGCTTGCGGCCGGTCTTCGTCATCACGACCTGGTAGAGCTGGCCATCGCGCGACCGCGACGCACCGGCAGCCGCCAGCAAGTAGAACTTCCACATCAAGTAGAACTTGCGATCGTAGCGGTGCGAGATCTCCGAGTACGTGCGGTCGAAGTTGTCCCACCACGCCATCAGCGTCGGGTCGTAGTCCGGGCCGATGTTGTGCAGGTCCTCGCACACGAACAGGCCTTCCATCGCGCGACCGATCTGCGCGAGTGACGGCGCGACCGCGTTCGGGAAGATGTACTTCTCGATGAACGGCGTGCCGTGGCGCAAGCTGCGGTTGTTCGCGATCGTGTGGACGAGCGCGACGCCTTCCGGCTTCAGGCAGCGATCGATCGTCTCCATCATCGTGCGGTGATTCTTCGGGCCGACGTGCTCCATCATGCCGATCGACACGACGCGGTCGTACGTGCCCTTCACGTCGCGATAATCGGAGAGCCGCAGCTCGACGGGCAGGTGCTTCCACAGCTGATTGCCGAGCGAGACCTGGTCCTTCGAGAGCGTCACGCCGAGCACGGTGCAGCCGTACTTCTCGGCCGCCCAGCTCGCAAGACCACCCCAGCCGCAGCCGAGGTCGAGCACCTTCATGCCCGGCTCGAGACCGAGCTTCTTGCAGACGAGATCGAGCTTGTGCTCCTGCGCTTCCTGGAGCGTCTTCGCTTTGTCCCAGTACGCGCAGGTGTAGACCATGCGTTGGTCGAGCATGCGCGTGTAGAGATCGTTGCCGATGTCGTAATGCGCCTCGACCGACGCACCCGAGCGCGCCTTCGCCTGCAGGTTCAGCATCACCGCCTTCACGGTCAGCGCGCGCATGCGCCAGCTGCCGGTGATCTTCTGCTTGAGGTTCGCGCGCATGATCTTGTCGATCGTGACGTCGAGCGCGTCGGTCTCCCACCACTCCTCCATGTACGCCTCGCCGAAGCCGACCGACGCGTCGCGCAGCACGCGCTCGTAGAAGCGCGGGTCGTGGACGCGGATGTCGCCGGGCGCATGGCCACCGATCTCGATGCCGGCAAGCCCGAACAGCTCGCGAACGAACGATTCGGCCTCGACCGAGCGGGTGGGAAGCGTGATCGGGATGAACCGCTCGATCAATGACTTGGCGGGGCTATGCGTTTCCATCCGGGAGGGAGTCGCACGGACACCGGGGCCGTTCAAGCGTTTAGTCGCCCTGACTGTGGCGAGCAAGCACAGTTGCTCGCGCCCGGGCTCCGGACAATACCGCAGATAGGTGATCAAGGACCTCTGGTACAAGAACGCGATCGTCTACTGCGTTCACGTCGGTGCGTTCATGGATTCGAACGGCGACGGCAGCGGCGACTTCGAGGGCTTGATGCGTCGACTCGACTACCTCGCGGGTCTCGGCGTGACGTGCATCTGGCTGATGCCGTTCCAGGAATCACCGCAGCGCGACGACGGCTACGACATCAGCGACTACTACTCGGTCGATGATCGCTACGGCTCGCTCGGCGACTTCGTCGATTTCACGCACGAGGCGAAGCAGCGCGGCATCCGGGTGATCATCGATCTCGTCGTCAATCACACGTCCGATCAGCACAAGTGGTTTCAAGAGGCGCGGCGTGACAAGCACTCGCGCTATCGCGATTACTACATCTGGTCGGAGAAGAAGCCGCCGGAGGCCGAGCACGGCATGGTGTTTCCCGGTGTGCAGAAGACGACGTGGACGAAGGATGCCGTCGCCGGCCAGTACTACTTCCATCGCTTCTACGACTTTCAGCCCGACCTCAACACGCACAACCCACAGGTCCAGGAGGAGATTCGCAAGATCATGGGTTTCTGGCTCGAGCTCGGCGTCTCGGGCTTTCGCATGGACGCCATCCCATTCGTGATCCAGACGAAAGGCGCCGACAAGAAGCACACCGAGAAGTACGAGATGCTGCACGACATGCGCGACTTTCTGCAGTGGCGCACCGGCGACGCGATCATCCTCGCCGAAGCGAACGTCACGCCCGATCACAACCTGAACTACTTCGGCAAAGACGGCGATCGGCTGCAGATGATGTTCAACTTCTGGGTCAACCAGCGCATGTTCTTTGCGCTCGCTGGTCACGACGCACGGCCGTTGCGCAAGGCGCTCGAGCAGACGAAGAATCGCCCCGACGCCGCGCAGTGGGCGATGTTCTTGCGCAATCACGACGAGCTCGACCTCGGCCGGCTCTCCGACGAGGAACGCGACATCGTGTTTCGCGAAATGGGCGCGGAGAAGACGATGCAGCTCTACGACCGCGGCATTCGCCGCCGGCTTGCACCGATGCTCAACGGTGATCGCCGGCGGATCGAGCTCGCATACTCGGTGATGTTCTCGCTGCCGGGCACGCCGATCATGCGCTACGGCGACGAGCTCGGAATGGGCGACAACATGCGACTCAAGGAGCGCAATGCGGTGCGCACGCCGATG
>DASUFX010000673.1:0-7346 GCA_036274355.1 Kofleriaceae bacterium
ATCCCTACCGCTGGCTCGCGCTCACCGAGATCCAGCTCGGCGACTGCCCCTCTGCACTGCCGAACATCGAGGGGTTCGTCTCGCGAGTGGACACGACCGATCCACGCCTGCCCGAGATGACGCGCTGGCGCGAGTTCTGCAGCCGCTCGCAGCCGAAGCCGCCGCCGCAACCACCAGCACCGCCGCCGCCGAAATCGCCGTCGCTCCACGAGCGCTGGTGGTTCTGGCCCGTCGTCGGTACAGCGGCGGTCGCGCTCACCGGCGGCATCGTCTATGCAGCGACACGCAGCGACGAACCAGCGATGTTGCCGGCCATTCGTTGCGATAGCACCGGGTGTCATCGATGAAGCGCCTCGCGTTGCTCCTGCTCGCGAGTTGCGGCGATGCCGAACCGTGCGACGGCGTCACGGGGCGCTGTATTGCGGTCCATGTCGATTCCGAGATCGTCGAGCGCATCGATCAACTCGAGCTCGATGTGCTCTACGGCGATCGCCACGGCACGGTGACGACGAGCGACGGCGTCGTCGATCTTCCAGTCACGACTGCTATCACGCTGCCCGGCACCGGCAAGCTGACCGTCGGCGTCGTCGCTGCCGGCAAGCTCTCGGGCATGGTGCTCGGCACCGGCGCGGCGGAGACGACGGTCGCATCGGCCGCGCATGTCGAGCTCGCGATCAAGCTCGCGAAGCCCGTCGCATGCATCGCGGGCTCGTTTTATTGCGGCGGCGACAAGGTCGCGGGCGATCCCGACGTGCTCTACCAATGCAACGGCGGCGGTGTGCCGCTCGCGCGTGGCACCTGCATCAACGGCTGCTCGATCATGCCGGCGGACAACGACGAGTGCGCGCCCGGCGACCTGCCGTGCGTCGAACCCGGCCTCTACTGCGGCGGCGACAAGGTCGCGGGTGATCCGCAAACCTTGTATCGCTGCATGAGTGGCGTCGGCGTCAAGGTCATGACCTGCGCCGACGGCTGCATCATCGAGCCGTCGCCGAACGACGACCATTGTCGTTAGGGACAGGTTGGTGCGACCTGGCCGTCCGAGCCCGTCGACACGTACGCGTCCGCGATGTAGCCGCCGCTGATGTGATCCCACAGCGTCGACGTGCCGTACGTGCCGGTGATCGACTGGCCACGCTTCTGACACGTGATCGTGACCGTCGCGCCGTCGGCGACGGAACCGACCGCAGCCGTGCTCGTGCTCGTGCCCGCACGCTTCGTCAGCGGCGCGCCCGCAGTGTTCACCCGACCGACGACGCTGTTGCCGCCGCCGCCGCCACACGAGTTCTGGCTCGTGTAGTTCTTCGTGCCGAAGTAGAGCGCGCCGCGGCCGTTGAAGTCTGCGCTCACGGCGGCGCCGTTGAGCCGCTCCTCGAAGTGCAGGTGCGGTCCCGTCGAGCCACCAGTGCTGCCGACCTTGCCGATCAGCTGGCCCTTGTGCACGACCTGGCCGACGTGGACGAGCTGCGACGAGAGATGCGCGTACCTCGTGCGCCAACCAGCGCCGTGCGCGATCTCGATCCAGCGCCCGTAGCTCACGTTGCCTTCGTTCGCGACGCGCGTGACCGTGCCGCCTGCAGCCGCGACGACGGAGTCGCCGAGGTCGTTCAGACGATTGAAATCCACCGAGCGTTGCGGGCTGTGATTCGTGCGCGTTTGACCTGCCCACACCTGGCCGCACGGGAACGGCAGCTGGAACAGCGGGCGGCCCGCGGCGATCGTCGTGATCTCGTCTTCGGGAATCGTCACCTCGACGTCATCGACATCGGATGCAACGTCTTGCTCGAGCGGTCCTTCATCGGACCACTGCTCGTCGCCATTGGTGCCAGCGGGATCGAGGTCCTCGAGCACCTCCACATCAGCGGTGCAGGCACCGAAGAACAGTCCGACGAGCACCAGGCGAGTCATTCGAGTCGACATCATTCGCATTTCTCCTTTGCGTCACCTCGCTTTCAGCAAGCACCGCGCCACGCAGTAACTGCGGACAACCACTGGCTACCGGCGCAGCCGCTGTTGCGCGCGGTGTTACAGGTGCAGACGAGAGTCTGCTAGGTTCGCGCCGTGGCTGTGATCTTCATCGACGGCAACGACCTGCGCGCTGCGGAGGTTCGCACGATCGTCCCCAACATCGATCTCGTCGTCGAAGCGCTCCAGACCGGCTTCGCGACCAGCGCACCCGAGCCCGAACACAAGGCGCGCGACAAGGTGCTCGCGCATAAGGTTGCAGCGGCGTGCTTTGCCGAAGCCGTCGATCTCACCACGATGGACGGCAAGAGCTTGCGGCTCGAGCTCGACTCCGAGAACGAGAACCGGTTCTGCAAGTGGTGGCGCGAAACGCCGGCGCAGATGCAGCTCCGCATCGCGGTGCGCCGCGCGGGCTCGTCCGACATCTCGGTCGTGTCCGCGACCTGTCAGGGCCGCATCGCCGACAAACCGGCAGGTCCGCTGCTGCTCGGCTGGGATCGGTTGTTCGTTCCCGACGGCGAAGACGCGACGCTCGCGCAGCTCACGGCCGCTGGCGAGGTCACGGAGTTTCGCCGGGCCGCGTATGCCGATGTCGCGCGTACGCTCGGACTGACGTAATGGGCCGCTTCGACGAGCGCGCGACGCAGCCATCGCGCGGCCCTTCCGACATGTTCAAGTGGAAGGTGCTGCGCCGTAGCGATCCGCGACCCGACGACTTCGCCGCGCTCGATGCGATTCGTCCCGGCATTCGCGACGGCGGCGCACAGGCGCTCGCGAGCCACGAGCCAGTCGCCGTATGGATCGGCCACGCGACGTGGGCGCTGCGTCTCGGCGGCAAGTTGATCGTCACCGATCCGGTGTTCTCGAAGTCGCTGTCCGGTGTCGTGCCTCGGCTCGTGCCCCCTGGTGTCGCGCTCGACGCGTTACCGCCCGTCGACATCGTGCTCGTCACGCACGATCACCGCGACCACATGGATCTACCGTCGCTCGCCAAGCTCGGCGACGCGCCGCTCTACATCGTGCCGGTTGGTAACGGCAAACGGATCAAGCATCCGAACGTCGTCGAGCTTGACTGGTGGCAGACGCACGACGTCGGCGACCTCGCGATCACGCTCGTGCCTGCACGTCACTGGTCGATGCGCGAGCCGTGGAACAAGAACGATACGCTGTGGGGCGGCTTTGTCGTGCGCGCACCCGAAGGCGTCGCGTATCACTCGGGCGACACCGCGTTTGGCGAGCACTTCGCCGAGATCGCCGAGCGCGTCGGTGCGATCGACTGGGCGATGCTGCCGATCGGCGGCTACAACCCGCGCTGGTTCATGGAGCCGCAGCACATCGATCCGATCGAAGCTACGCGTGGCTTTGCTGCGCTCGGCGCGCGCCACTTGCTCGCGATGCACTGGGGAACATTTCGGCTGACCGATGAAGCGGTGGGCGAGCCACCCCACCGCCTTCGCACCTACTGGCGCGAGCAAGGCTTGCCCGACGATCGGCTGTGGATTCTCGATGTAGGCGAAGCGCGAAGTTTGCGCTGACTACCGCAGCTTCCGGTTGCGCCAACTCGACCCGCCAGAGAACCCCAAAAAATACCCGGCTGCGGTGATCGAGCTGACAGTCCTTACAAGCATGCTTCGTGCAGAGTGGCGGACCATGGCTATTTCAGGTGGTCGTAGTAAGGCGTTCCGCAAGCTTCAACGTCTGATCGGCATCGCAGACGAGGCTGATCGAACGGGCATGCCGTCGAAGGAAGCCGTCGAGCTCGTGCGGGAGCACGAGCGGGCTGCATTCTCTCGCCGTAAGTTCCTCGGCGGTGCGGCCGCGGCCGGTGCACTCGCACTGACGTCGCGGAAGGCATTCGCGGCTCCGAACAAGCCGAACCCGGATGTCGGCATCGTCGGCGCCGGCCTCGCCGGTCTGCAGTGCGCGTACACGCTGAGCACCTACGGCGTGACCGCGTCGCTCTACGAAGCGTCGTCGCGCGTCGGCGGCCGCCAGAAGTCGCTGCGCGGCTTCTTCCCCGGGCAAGTCGCCGAGCTCGGCGGCGAGCTGGTCGACACCGGCCACAAGATGATGCTCGGCTGGATCAACAAGCTCAATCTGACGCGTGAAGACCTACGCGACCCCGCGGATGACTTCTGGTACATCGACGGCCAGCTCGTTCCTGAAGCGACGGTCGTCGACCAGTACCGCGCGTTCGTCGCGTCGATGCGCGCCGACCTGCAAGCGTGCTCCGGCGCGCCTACCGTGGATGGGTTCAATGCGGCTGATGTCGCGCTCGATCGCACGAGCCTGCACGACTATCTCGTCTCGCGCGGCGCCGGCAACATCGCGCGCAAGGCGATCGAAGCCGCGTACGTCGGCGAGTACGGCCGCGAGTGCACCGAGCAGAGCTGCTTCAACTTCTTGCTCTACATCCATGCCGACAAGCGCTCGAAGTTCACGCCGTTTGGTGTGTTCTCCGACGAGCGCTTCCACGTCGTCGAGGGCCAGGACCGCATCGCGAGTGGCATTGCTGCCGCGCTGCCGCGCCAGCCCGAATTCGGGCTCACGCTCGTTCGCGTCGCGAAGACGTCGGGCGGCCGCATCGAGCTGACGTTCAAGAAGGGCAACACGACGGTCGTCAAGACGCACGACCACGCGGTGCTCGCGATTCCGTTCACCGTGTTGCGCAACGTCCAGCTCGACGCGAGCTTGCAGCTGCCGGCGTGGAAGACGCAGGCGATCAACCAGCTCGGCTACGGCGACAACGCCAAGCTGATGGTCGGCTTCAAGGGACCGTTCTGGCTCGACGTCGGTTGCAACGGCACCGCCTACGCCAACCTGCCGAACCTGCAAGGTACGTGGGAGACGAACCCGTCGCTCGCGACGACCGAGCACGCGATCATGACCGACTACACCGGCGGTGTGCTCGGCAAGAACATGTCGTCGAACGTGCAGAACGAGACCGCGAAGTTCCTCGCCGACCTGGAGAAGATCTTCCCGGGTGCGACCGCGAAGGCGATGAAGAGCGGCAACAGCTACAAGGCCGTGCTCGAGCATTGGCCGTCGAACCCGCTCGCGCTCGGCAGCTACACTTGTTACCTGCCTGGTCAGTTCACGACGATCGCGGGCAACGAGAGCAAGCCGATCGGAAATCTGATGTTCGCCGGCGAGCACGCGAACTCGTTCTACGTGTGGCAGGGCTTCCAGGAAGGCGCGCTGACGAGCGGCTACGACACCGCGATCGAGCTGCTCGCGTAGTTACTCCGCGAGATCGATCGCGAGCTCGGGGCGTCGCGCTGCCATCGCGGAGTTTCGCGCGTGGAAGTGGTAGTGCACGCTCGAGTTGGGCACTCTGATCGCGACGCCGTCGTTGTTCGCCGCGACATCGATCCAGTTCTGGACGATCGAGGGATCGAGCTCGATCGTGAACGTCGTTGCCGGCGGCACGAGCTGCGTCAGCAACATCGTCGTCGTGCCTCCCGGTTGGGTCCACGCGATCGTGCCGTCGCGCGTGTTCCACGACACGCCGGAGCCTGACATCCCGTTGCCTTCGGTCCAGCTCTCGCCGACGAGCAGCACGTCGACCTGGCCCGGCATCTCGTCGCCATAATCGACGCGTGCGAGCGTGAGCCGCGCCGCGACGACGCGCGTCGCTGGTGCGATCGACGATAGGTCGAAGCGCAGCAAACTGTGCTCGATGTCGGGCGGCATGTACTCCGAGATCGAGAGGTCCTCGAGGTCGCCGAAGTTCGCGTTGCCCATCCGCCCGAGCACCGTCGCGTCGCGCGTGACGTTCTTGTGCTGCGACGTCGGTCGCTCGCCAAACGTGACCGTCGTGACCACGGTGTCGGAAGCGTCGCTCGCGGGAAGCTCGTCAAAGCCGATGCGACACGCGCACAGCCCGACGAGTACCCACCGCCACACGCGGTCGATGTTACCGCTTCAAGCAGCGCATCGCATCGCGGACGAGCTTCGGCGGTCTGCCGGCGACGAGTTTCTTCACGCGCGCGAGCCCGCGGGCACCCAGCGCGGCCAGCGCCGGATCGCGAGCGTCGCCGCAGAGTGCCTGCGCCGCGGCGAGTGCCACCTTGTCGTCGGCGTCGTCTTTGACGGTGTCCGCGAGCGGCGTGCGCAACGCAGCGGGTGTCGGTCGCGGCACCAGCTGCACCGCTGCGACGCGAAACGCCGGATCGCGATCGTGGAGCGCAGTGGCGAGATCGAAGCCGATGCTCGACGGCGTGACGGTCTGTGCGAGCGACGTGACGGTGTCGAGCGCGAGCACGCGGACTTCGATGAAGCGCGACTCGCTGTGCGCGAGCTGATCGAACAGCGCGCGCCACGTCATCACGTCGTCCTCGCCGATGTCGTCGGGCAGGTCCTCGGTCGCGAGCTCGCGCGCGATCTGACGTGCGGCCTGCGCGGCTGGAATCGCCGTGCGCCGGTCGGCGCCGCTCGCGACGTCGGCGAGTGCTGGCAGGAGCTCTGGCCGCGCCTCGACGTACGGCGCAGCGGCAATGCCGGCGAGCTGGGTCGCGCGCGCCTTGGAGTGCAGCGCCTGCTCGACGACGGCAGGCCCGGCGAGCACCCCTTGCCGGCTCGCTTCGTCGACGTCGCCGCGCTGGTAGGCGGCGGTCATCGTCGCGATCCCCGCGACCGCAACACCGAAAAATCCTAGCGAAAAAATTGACATGGTGATTGTGCGTTCAGTACCGTCAATGCGTTCAGTACCACGTCAGATTCACCGGGGTGCCATGGCCGAAGCGCTGACTCAAAGACAACGGGAAATCCTCGATTTTATTTCCGCTTCGATCGTGGAGCGCGGCTTTCCGCCGACGCTACGAGAGATCGGAGAGCACTTCAACATTCGCTCGACGAACGGCGTCAACGACCATCTCAAGGCGCTCGAGAAGAAGGGCCACCTTCGTCGCGAGGACCTGAAGTCGCGCGCGATGCGTCCCGTGCTGCCCGACGGCAGCGGCGAGATCATCCCCATGCAGCGGCGGGCGATGGGTACGGGCGACGTGCAGATCGTGTCGGAGAGCGACGACATGGCCGAGATTCCGATTCTCGGTCGGGTCGCCGCGGGTCAGCCGATCCTCGCGGTCGAAAACGCGACCGACACGGTCAAGGTCGATCGCGTGCTGGTCGGCAACCACCGCGAGGTGTTTGGACTCCGGATCGTGGGCGAGTCGATGATCGAGGATGGCATCTTCGATGGCGACTACGTCTTCGTGAAGAAGACGCCCTCCGCGCGTACCGGTGACATCGTAGTGGCGATGATCGAGGGTGAGGCCACCGTGAAGCGCTACTACCCGGAAGGTGACCGAATTCGGTTCCAGCCGGCGAACCAGAACATGAGCCCGATCATCGTCCGGCGTGCCGACTTCAAGTCCGTCGAC
>DASUFX010000674.1:0-2399 GCA_036274355.1 Kofleriaceae bacterium
GCGGTGGCGGTGGTGGCGGTGGCGGCGGAGGAGGAGGCAGTGGTGGCGGTGGCGATGGCAGCGGCAGCGGCAGCGGTAGTGGCTCCGGCGGCGGTGGCAGCACCGATACGAGCTACGTATCGACGTTCCTCCACGGCCTCGGCGTGAAGTACTGCGACGAAGCATTCACGTGCAAAGCGAGCTTCCCGACCGACGCAGGCGTCACGTTCGAGCAAGAGTTCGGAACGACCGCGATGGCGTGCTACATGGACTCCGACGCGTACTACGACGCTGCGGGCGTCGCGGCGGCGATCACCGGCGGCACGATCACGTGGAATCCGAGCGACGCGATGGCGTGCCTCGCCGGCATCACGTTCAGCACGTGCGCTGACTTCTGGATGAACGGCGGCACCGAGCCTGCGGCATGTGACACGGCGCTCGTCGGTCACATCGCCGACGGTGGAGCGTGCACTGTCACGTTCGAATGCTCGAACCTACAGTCGTACTGCGACGAGACGACGAAGAAGTGCACCGTCGACACCGGCGGCATGCGTACGGTACCGACGCCGTCGGTCGCGCTCCCTACGCCGGAGGCGATCCTCCGGTAGCGCGCGTCCGTCGAGCGAACCCTCGTATCGGTTTTTGACGGCGGTACCGATGCCGGATGCGCCGCAGCGGCAACTGCGGGTGACGCAGGTGTCAACCGCGGATGACTGTGGCCCCCACCGCGTGAACGGTGGGGACCGGATACATGGGCGGCACGTGTGTTTTTTGCGCATCCACCATTCACGTGCCGCCCGAACAAGCCGTCTCCAGCTTGTCCATTCTTGTCGAACGCTTGGTCCCTAGTGCAGCGCATGTGCCACGCGCAACGTCGCGGCTGCATTGCGAGCACGAGCGCGAGCGTGATCCTCGCGGGTTACGAAGCGCAGATCATGGGTGACGGCTAGCGTTTCAGCCGGCCGAAAAACTCCCGCGCGACCGAGCTCTGCGGATTGTCGACGACCCGCGATGGTGGCCCGTCTTCGGCGATCGTGCCGCGATCGATCACCCAGACGCGCGTCGCGATGTCGTGCGCGAACTGCATCTCGTGGGTGACGACGAGCATCGTCATGCCGCCCGCCGCGAGATCTTTGATCACGCTCATCACCTCGTCGCGCATTTCGGGATCGAGTGCACTCGTCGGCTCGTCGAACAGGAGGACCTCGGGATCTTGTGCGAGAGCGCGCGCGATCGCGACGCGTTGCTGCTGCCCTCCGGATAGCTCGTGCGGAAACGCTCCCGCGCGATCGCCGAGACCGACGCGCGTGAGCAGCTCGTGCCCGCGCTTCTCGGCTGCGCTTGCATCGAGCTTGCGCACGACGCGAGGCGCGAGCGTGATGTTGTCGAGCGCGGACAGGTGCGGGAACAGGTTGAACTGCTGGAACACCATGCCGACCTTCACGCGCAGTGCGCGGAGCAGCTCGCGCTGGCGCGTCCCCATGCCCGGCACGAGCTTGACGCCCGCGATCGTGACTTCGCCGCCGTCGAAGCTCTCGAGGTAATTGAGGCACCGGAGCAGCGTCGACTTGCCGCCACCCGACGGCCCGACGATCGCGATCGTCTCGCCCTTCGTGACCTCGGCGCTGACCTTGTCGAGGATCAGCCGGTCGCCGTGACGCTTAGAGAGCGTGCGGACGCTGATCACGCGCCAGCCTCCTCTCGAGTCGTCGCGCCAGCTCGGATAGCGGGAAGCTGAGTGCGAGGTAGAGGCCCGCGCACGCAAGGCCGGGAATCAGCCAGCCGCGCATGTCGACGGCAGCGATCGTCATCCGCTTCGTCAGCTCGATGACCGTGATCACGCTGACGAGCGATGAATCCTTGAGCAGCGAGACGAAGTCATTCGTCATCGGCGGCAACGCGAGCCGTAGCGCTTGCGGCAACAGCACGTGGCGCAGCGTCAGGATCGGGCTCATGCCGAGCGCCTTCGCCGCTTCGGTCTGGCCGCGTGGAATCGCGAGCAGCGCGCCGCGATAGACCTCGGCTTCGTACGCGCCGTAGTTGAGGCCGAGACCGAGCACCGCCGCTTGGACCGGACCGAGGCTGTAGTACGGCGCGAGGCCGTAGTAGAGGACGAACAGCTGCAGCAGCACCGGGGTGCCGCGGAACACCTCGATGTAGATGCGCGCGAGCGCGCTCGTCACGGCGTTGCCGTAGACGCGCGCAACCGCGAGTAGAAGGCCGATCGGCACCGCGAGGAAGAACGCGAGTAGCGACAGCTTCAGCGTGACGAGGGCCGCATCGACGAACTGCCAGAACATCTCGCCGTCGAACTGGCGCTTCTTCGCGGCCGTCTCGGCGGTCGCCGGCGGCGGCTCGGTCTGGCGCTGGTCCCACAGCTTTGCCTTGCGCAGGATCTGTTCGAGCTCGCCGTCCTTGCG
>DASUFX010000675.1:0-5210 GCA_036274355.1 Kofleriaceae bacterium
GGCGTCTGCTTCGCGGCGACTGCGCGCTCGATCGCGTCGAATGCCGCGTCGATCGCTATCGAGACCCGGCGCGCGATCGCGTCCGCAGTCTGATCCTGGCGCTCGGTCTGGGCGGTCACCGCGCCGCGTTCATCGCGAAACGAGAACGCGCCGAGATAGGCGATGCCGCCGGCCGGCACGAGCAGCGCCAGCACGGACAAGACATAGATCCAGGCGCGCCGGGATCTCACCCCAGTCAGCATAGCGCGGGACCCCCAATGCGCCGAAATCGGGTTCGGTCCTGGCATTCCACGGGGACACACCGCGCCGCGCGCGATATCCCCGGCCGCCGCTTTCCGATCCGGCCCTCCCCCGCTATCGTCCGCCGCCGATGGCCAAAGCGCTCATCATCGTGCCTACGTACAACGAGGCCGAAAACGTGCGCGGCATCGCCGAGGGCCTGCTCGAGGCGCTCCCCCCGGCGGATGTCCTGTTTGTCGACGACAACTCACCGGACGGCACCGGGGCCCTGATCGACGAGATGGCTGCCAGCAATCCACGCGTGCACGTCCTGCATCGCGCCGGCAAGCTCGGCCTCGGCACCGCCTACATCGAGGGATTCGGCTGGGGCCTGTCCCGCGAGTACGAATACCTCTTCGAAATGGATGCCGACGGCAGCCATGATCCGAAGTACCTGCCTCAGATGCTCGCCCTCGCCGAGGACGGCGCCGACGTCGTGGTCGGCTCGCGCAATATCCCGGGCGGCGGCACGGTCAACTGGGGCATCGGCCGCAAGATCCTCTCCAAGGGCGGCAGCTTCTACGCGCGCACGATCCTCGGAATCGACGTCCGCGACGTCACCGCCGGCTTCATTTGCTGGCGGAGGCACGTGCTGGAGTCATTAGACCTCACCGGGATCGACAGCAACGGTTACAGCTTCCAGATCGAGATGAAGTACCGCGCCGCGCAGAAGGGCTTCCGCATCGTCGAGACCCCCATCGTTTTCGTCGATCGGCGGGTCGGCCAGTCGAAGATGTCGCGCGCCATCGTCGCAGAGGCCCTGCTGAAGGTCTGGGCATTGCGTTTTCGGCGCTAATCGGCGCTATCGCCTAGAAAAATGCCGATCGCGTTGCGCCCTGTCGAGTGGCGCAACTACCCCATCCTTTGCTACGGTCGTCGAGGCTCGAGATGAACATCCTGCGGCTTCGCATCAAGTCGGCCGATGAATGGCGCGAGCTCGCTCCCAGCGAGAACGTGACCGAGCCGATCTTCGTTCCCACGACCGACGAGCTGAAGTCTGGCGAGCAGGTCATCGTCGAGATCTCATCGAATCTCCTCCCCAACAAAGTGCTGATCCGCGGCTCGGTGCAGTCGTGGCGTCCCGCGTTGCCACGCATGCGCGTGCGCGCCGGTGCCACCGTGCAGCTCGATGTCGACGAGCAGGTGAAGCTGACGTTCTTGCACGACGTGCTGTCCGGCAAACGGACCGACGTGCCGCGTCGCCGTCATCACCGCTTGCCGGTGCAGTTCGCGTGTCGCTATCGCGTTGCGAACTCGCCGAGCTTCGTCGAGTCGGCGATCTCCGAGATCGGCGTCGGTGGCGCGTTGCTCACCACGAGCTCACCGTTGCCGCTCGACACCGAGCTCACGCTCGAAGTCACGCCTCCTGGTGCGGCCGCGCCGATCGCGATCGCGGGTCGCGTCTCGTATCACGCGCCGTCGGGTGGCTCGGGCCTGCGCTTCGTCAGCCGCGATGGCGATGGCGATCGCCGCCTGCGCGAGCTGATTCGCCGCCTCCGCGCGTCGTGACCGACAAGAAGCGACCGCCGCGTCGCTTCGTGCCGCGCGCACTCGAGATGCGCAGCGCCGCGGATGCAGTCAAAGCTGCGCTCGCGTTTCACGGCATCAGCGATCGCGTGCGTGCCGAGCGCGTGCTCACGGAGTGGTTCGAGCTCGTCGGTCAGAAGATCGCGAGCCGCACGCGGCCCTATGGCGTGACCGATCGCGTGCTCGTGATCGAGGTCGCGAGCTCGGCGTGGCTCCACGAGCTCAACTTGCTCAAGGCGCAGATCCTCGCCGGCCTGCTCGACCGCCTCGGCGAGCCGAAGCTGTTCGACGAGCTCAAGTTCAGGCTCGCCGGCAGCAGCGGCGGACGGCCGTCACTGATCCGACCGAAGCCGCGGCCGGCCGCCAAGCCGCAGCCCGCGCCGACACCGGCGACCGGCGCAGCACGTGAACAGATCGCCCGCGAAGTCGAGAAGATCGACGACGACGAGCTGCGCGAGCTGATCGCGCGCGTACGAATCCAGAACGACCGGTAGCTCGCGGCTAGTTCTTGCCAGCGCCGGCGATCGCCGAGCCACCAACCGTGAGTAGCGCGGCGAGGTCTTCGTCGTTGAAGCGCAGCATGCCGCCGAGGAAGTAATCGCGGCCGTAGTGATACTCCTCGAACTCGACGGGCACCTGCGAGGTGCCGGTGACGATCGTCAGCTGTTGCGGTTGGTTCAGCGCGTCGTCGATACCGCCGAGGATGTAGAGGTGGCGGAACAGCTCCATCGCGGCCGTGAGCCTCACGCGCGGTAGGTTGTCCCAGGTCGCGTCGAACACGTCGAGCGACATGCGGAGGTTCTTGTCGTACCAGCGCCCGTCGGCATCGGCACCGACGCCACCCGTCGATTCCTTGATGCCGTAACGCAGCGTCAGCCAGTTGAAGCGCTTCGCGAACTGGAACGTGAACCGGAACTCGTCCTTGATCACGGTCTTCTTGATCCAGTTGTTCGCATCGATCGTCGGATCGAACGTCAGGCTGACCTCGGGATAGTTGCCGCGCGGCTCCTTGACGACCTCGATCAAGTAGAACTTGTCGGGACGCGTGTGCAGCTCGACGCTCACGTACGAGCGCAACAGCTGCGACTCGAAGTTGTACTCGCTGCGCAGACCGACGTACGCCTTGAGGCCGAACAGCGTACCGAGGAAGCCCTTCGCGTCGTCGGTGATCGACTCGACGTTGTCCGCGATCGCCGGATCGTTGACGAGGCGGCCGAGCGTGCCCTTGTCTTCATCGATCTTCTTCGCGATCGAATTCGTCGAATCGATCACGCCGTCGAGCTTGTCGAGCTTGCCGCGCACCGAATCGCCGGTCTGCTGCAGCTCCTGCTTCGCGGTCTGCACGAGCACCTTCGCCTCGGCCGATGCGGCCTGCAGATCGTCGAGCATCTTCGCGATCTTCGGATCCGCGCTCGACGTGATGTTGCGAACGTCCTTGGTCAGGCCCTCGACGGCGGCGAGCGTGCGATCGGCGCGCTCGATGATCGACTGCACGGTGTCGGCTTCCTTCTGCACGAGGCCGTCGATCCGGTTCGCGACGCGCGCCATCGGACCGTTGACGATGTGGCGCACGTCTTCGGATAGATCGCGCACGCTCTCGAGCACCTTGTCGACGTTCTGCGTCGATGCCTCGATGCGCGCGATCAGCTGATCAGGCGTGACCGCCTCGACGCGCATCTTGATCTCGCGGCAGGCGTCCTGCTTCGCTTGGTTCGTGCGGTTGTCGTAGTCCGGGCACAGCGGGCCGAGTCGCGTGTACTTCACAGTCGTGCCGTCCGGCGCCTGGCGAATCTCTTCGCCCGGATCGATCTCGAGGTAGTTCTCGCCGAGCAGCGAGCTCGCCTTCTTGTAGACGATCGCGCTCG
This sequence comes from Kofleriaceae bacterium, assembly GCA_036274355.1. Taxonomy (GTDB): domain Bacteria; phylum Myxococcota_A; class Polyangia; order Haliangiales; family Haliangiaceae; genus JABFXX01. The sequence continues at coordinate 3,672 of DASUFX010000675.1, forward strand.
ACCACACCGGAATCGCTTCGCTGAGGTTGAAGTAGATCTTCGCGTAGCGGCCATCGACCTCGAGCTTGGTGACCTGCCCCTTCTTGAGACCGGCGACGACCACCTTGCTGCCGCGCGGCAGGTTCGACGCGTCGCGCATGCGCACGAAGAACTGCTGGCCGCTCTTCTCTTCCGTGCTGCCCAGGTTCTTCCACACGACGTAGGCGCCTACGGCGAGCAGGATGAACAGGATGCCGACTCGTACGCCGGCGGAGAGGCCTTTCATGCGTGGCCCCCGGCGAGCTTACCAATCGCCGAGACGCCTGACGCACGCAGGAACTCGTAGACGTACGGGTCGCGGCTCGCCGCGATCACCTCGGCCGGACCAGCCTCGAGGATCCGCTTGTTGTGCAGAATGGCGATGCGGTCCGCGATCCGGAATACCGACGCCATGTCGTGCGAAATGACCACCGACGTAACTTTATATCGTTCGCCGGCTTCGAGAATCATTTCGTCGACGTTGCGGGTCGCAAGCGGGTCCAAACCCGTCGTCGGCTCGTCATACATAAGTATTTCAGGCTCGAGCACGAGTGCGCGTGCCAGACCAACGCGCTTGCGCATACCACCCGAGAGCTCACCTGGATACTTGCGCTGCGTACCTGCGAGCCCGAGCGAGCCGAGCCGATCGGCGACGATGTCGCGGATCTCACTTTTTGATTTGTTGGTGTGCTCACGAAGTGGAAAGGCACAGTTCTCCTCGACGGTGAGCGAATCGAACAGCGCCGCGAACTGAAACACGAGACCGAACTTGCGACGAAACGTGCCGAGCTCTTTCGTGTTGAGGCTAAACACGTCGGTGCCGTCGACCCAGAGATGACCACTGTCGGGCCGCAAGAGGCACATGAAATGTTTGATCAAGACACTCTTGCCGGCGCCGGACGCGCCGAGGATCACGTTGACCTTGTGCCGCTCGAGATCGAGATCGACCTTGTCGAGCACGAGGTTCGTGCCGAACGACTTCGTGAGCTGACGGACGCGGATGTGCCAGCGCGGGTCGGCCTGATCGGGCGGCGACAGGCCGATGATCTCGGACGCGAGCGCGGCGTCGCTCACCACTCACCTCGCGATGACGGCATGAGGTGGAACAGGATGTCGGTCAGGAAGTAGTCCATGACGAGCGTCGCGACCGACGCGATCACGACCGCGCGCGCGGTGCCAATGCCAACGCCGCGACCACCACCGCTCGCGTGATAGCCCTGGTAGCAACCGATCATCGCGATCATGAAGCCGAAGAAGATGGCCTTGATGCAACCCTGCGCGACGTCGCGGACTTCGACGATCTCGCGCAGGTTCGCGATCCACGGACCTTGCGGAACGCCCTCGACGAGCACCGCCACGATGTACGCGCCGCCCATCGCAACGACGAAGAAGATGAGCGCGAGGATCGGCGTGACGATGATGCCGGCGCTGAGGCGCGGCAGGATCAGATATTGATGCGGGTTGACGGCCATCGACTCGAGCGCGTCGATCTGCTCGGTGATGCGCATCGTGCCGAGCTCG
>DASUFX010000676.1:0-11602 GCA_036274355.1 Kofleriaceae bacterium
GTCGAGGTCGTGCCGATTTCCGCGGCGACCGGCGACAACGTCGATGCGCTCGAGCGCGTGATCGCGCAGCGCCTGCCCGCAGGACCGCCGCTGTTCCCGCAGGGCATGGTGACCGATCGGTCGCCGCAGTTCATCGCGCAGGAGATCATCCGCGAGCAGCTCTATCACCAGCTCGGCAAGGAGCTGCCGTACGCGTGCGCGGTGCAGGTCGAGACCTGGACCGAGCGCAAGGGCGAGCTCGTGATCGGCGGCGTGATCGTCGTCGAGCGCGAGTCGCAAAAGCCGATCGTCGTCGGCAAGGCGGGCTCGCGTATCAAGGAGCTCGGCATCGCGGCACGGACCGCGCTCGCTGCCGCGCTGGGCAAACCCGTGCACTTGTCGCTGTTCGTCAAGGTGCGCGAGGACTGGAGTCAGACCGAGAAGGATCTGCGCGAGCTCGGCTACGGGGGCGACAAGTGATCGCGCCGCTGCTTGCGGTGATCGGCCGGCCGAACGTCGGCAAGTCGACGCTGTTCAATCGGCTCGTCGGTGGCCGTCCCGCGCTCGTCCACGATACGCCGCACCTCACTCGCGATCGCCGCTATGGCGAGACCGACTACTTCGGCAAGGAGCTGCGGCTCGTCGACACCGGCGGTCTCGATCCGGAGGCTGCGACCGAAGTGATCGGCGCCGGCATTCACCGCCAGGCGATGCGCGCGATCGACGAAGCGGACGCACTGCTGCTCGTCGTCGATGGCCGCGCCGGCGTCTCGCCGATCGATCACAAGCTCGCGAAGGAGCTCCGCGCGACCAGCAAACCGGTCTTCCTCGCGGTCAACAAGATCGATCACCCGACGACCGACCACCTCGTCCACGAGTTCTACGAGCTCGGCCTCGGCAACCCGTTCGCGATCTCGGCCGCACACGGCCGCGGCATCGACGCGTTGCTCGAAGCGATCACCGACGCCGTCGTGAAGACGCCGGTCGCCGACGTCGGGCCGCCCGATGATGAAGAGGACGATCTCTATGACGTCCTCGCGGAAGGCGACGAAGCAGCGGAAGAGACCGACGAGATGGCAGCGAAGCGCGCCGCGCGCGATGCCGAGCCGCTGCGCGTCGCGTTCGTCGGCCGCCCCAACGCAGGCAAGTCGTCACTGACCAACCGCTTGCTCGGCGAGGAGCGCTCGCTCGTTCACGATGTAGCTGGCACCACCACGGATCCGGTCGACGCGAAGTTCACGATCGGCGGCCGCGAGTACGTGCTCGTCGATACCGCAGGCATCCGGCGCAAAGCACGCATCGACGAGGAGATCGAAAAGATCTCGGTCTCGATGGCGATCGGCCAGATCGAGCGCGCGGATGTCGCCGTGCTCGTGATCGACGCTGGCATCGGGCCCTCGGAGCAGGACGCGCGGATCGCCGGCAAGATCGAGGAAGCTGGCCGCGCGCTCGTGATCGCCCTCAACAAGAGCGACCTCGTGCAAGGCGAGGAAAAGAAGTCTGCGCTCCGCGATCTCACGAAGGACACGTTTCACTTTCTCGACTGGGCGCCCGTCGTGAACCTGTCCGCACAGCGCGGCGATGGTGTCGATCGGCTGCTCGACGTCGTCGATCAGGTCGCGAAGGAGCACAAGAAGCGGATCCCGACCGCGCAGCTGAACCGCTTCTTCGCCGACGTGATCGAGGAGATGCCGCCGCCGCTCCACAAGGGCTACGCGGTCCGCATCCACTACATCACGCAAGGCGCAACCCGCCCGCCGACGTTCATCTTGATGGCGAACAAGCCCGAGCTCGCGCCGAGCTACAAGCGTTTCATCGCGAACCGCTTGCGCAAGGCGTACGGCTTCAAGGGCACGCCGATCCGAATCTTCGTGAAGGCCCGCAAAGACCGTCACGACACCGACTAGTTACTTCTTGATCCGGAACGCGCGCACGTAATACGCGAGCGCCCAGCGGTCTGCCTCTTTGATCGTCGGATAGCCGACCATCTTCGTGTTCGGCAGCCCCGTCGACACGGTCTTGAAGATCTGCTCGACGCCGTCGCCCGCCTTGAACGGATCCTTCACCAGATTGCGCGGCGGCGGCTTCACCGCAAACGCGACTGGACCGTTGCCCTCGCCAGTCGCGCCGTGACAGGCGGCGCAGTTGACGTCGTAGACCTGCTTGCCGGTCTCGAGCAGCTTCGGCGTCGGCGGTGGCGCGGCGGCAACCAGCACCATGGCAACGAGCGCCACAGCGACGAATGCTCTCAGAAGTACCCCCAGCGGATCGTTCCGCGCAGACCGAACGTGAACATCGTGACGTCGCCGCCGAACGAGGCCAGCCGCGCCTCGACTCCCCACGATCGCTCGCGACTCGTCAGCACGTCGAGCCCACCGCCGACCGCGAGCACGAGACTCGCGTTGTCACCGATCGGCCCGCCGGTCGTGAACATCCCACCGATCCCGCCGAACGCGTACGGCACGTACTTGAGCACGTCGAAGCGCAGCACCGCGCCGACGTCGATCAGGCCCGCGTACGACAGCGCGGCCTGGTCCATCTTCTGGCCGCCGTAGAACAGACCGCCGGCTAGCTCGCCGCGCAGCGAGAAGTCCGTGCTGATCGACTGCTCGTAGATGCCAGTCAGGGCGCCGCCGACCGTAGGCGTCACGTTGGGGGGCTCCATGTTTCCCTCGGCGACACCGGGGACTGAAAACGTGGCCCAGGACAGGCCGACGGACAGCGCGCGCTCGCCCTCTGCCCGGGCCTCACCGTAGGGCGCCAGGAGCGCACAGACGATCACGGGCAACAGTTGGGTCGGTCGCAGGGTCAGAGCCACCAAACCCCTGAATTGTGCTACATCGCCAGGCGCCGTGGCCGACAAGGACAACAAAAACCCCACCAAGCCCGCAGGGACCTCCGCCAAGCCCGGTTTCGATCCGAAGCCGGTCCAGGTCGGCGGCGAGTCGCTGGTCGAGCGGCTTATCCCGCACATGAAGCAAATCGTGATCGGGATCCTGGTCATCGCTGTGGCGCTGACCGTGGTCTTCACGGTTCGCTACTTCAAAGAGCGCGGGCGCCAGAAGGACACTGCCAAGCTCGAGCACGTGCTCGACGTGGCGTCACGTCAGGTGCGCCCGCCGGGAGTCGAGCCGGATCCCAAGGCCAAAGAGCCGACGTTCGCGAACAACAAGGAGCGCGCGATCGCGGTCCTCGCCGCAGCCCAAAAAGAGGGCAGCAAGGCGACGGAGGGCGCATTCAAGGCGTCGATGTTCGTCCAGGCCGATCAGCTCGACGACGCGATTGCCGAGTACAAGAAGCACACGAACGGCAAGACGCTCGACGCCGTGCTCGCGCGCGAAGGCCTCGGCATCGCCCTCGAGATGAAGGCGGAAAAAGAGAAGGACGCGGCCAAGCGGGAGCAGGGCCTCAAGGACGCGCTAGCCGCGTTCCAGGCGATGCAACCCGACGAGAAGGGCCCGCGCTACGCGTATGCGCTCTACCACCAGGGCCGCATTCTCGCGATGCTCGGCAAGACCGCCGAAGCGAAGACACAGTTCGAGAAAGCCAAAGAAGTCGGCAAGGACACCAAGCTCCCCGACCTGATCGACGAACGTCTCGCGAGCCTCGGCGCATGAAACAGTATCTAGCTCTCGCCCTCGTCCTCGTTGTGTCCGCGTGCGTGCGTGTGCCGCCCAATCGCGCGGATGCGATGAGCGCAGAGCCGAGAGAACCGCTCGGCGAGGATCGGCTCTCGTTCAAATGGAAGTTCGAGACCGCTGATCGCCGCACCGAGGTCACGCCGCAAGAGTTCGCGGCCGCCGCCGTCTACGCGGACACCCTGTACATCGGCTCGGCGCACGGCTGGTTTTATGCGCTGCGCGCGTCGAACGGTCAGGTGCGCTGGCGCCGCCTTGTTGGCTCGGTCGTGACCGCGCCGCTCGTCGATCGCGGCATGCTCTACGTCGGCACCAACGACGGCTTCCTCGTCGCGCTCGACGCCCAGACCGGCGCCGAGAAGTGGCGCTATCAGAGCCGCGGCCCGATCGGCCAGACACCGGCAGCGGCCGGTGATTTGATCGTGTTCGCGAACGAGGCCGATCAGGTTGTCGCCGTCGACGCGATCAGCGGCAAGTTCAAGTGGCAGTACAAGAGCGAGACGCCCGAGGAATACACGCTGCGCGGCCACGCCGGCGTGACGATCGACGGCGACCTCATCTACACCGGCTTCTCGAACGGCACGCTCGTCGCGCTTCGTCGCGATAGCGGCTCGGTTGCATGGTCGACGTCGCTCAAGGCCGATGCCGATCGCTTCATGGACGTCGATGCGACGCCCATCGTGCTGGAAGGCACGCTGTACGCGTCGTCGTCGTCGGGCGGTGTCTACGCGCTCGACAAGGCAACCGGCCTCGTGAAGTGGCGCGTGCCGTTCTACGACGCGTCGATGCCGAGCGCGACCGGCAACGTCGGCGGCATCGCGAGCGACGGCAAGGCGATCTACGTCTCGGTCGCCGACCTCGGCACGTACGCGATCGATCTCAACGGCAACATCCTGTGGCGCGTGGGCGCGCGTGGCGGCGGCGAGCCGGCCGAACCGGTCGTGTTCGCCGACATGGTCGTGTACTCGCTTGCGAGCGCGGGCCTGTTCATCGCCGAGCGCAAGACCGGCAAGACGCTCGAGTGGTTCGATCCGGGCGACGGCGTCTCGGCGCAGCCGACGATCACCGCCGACGGCCGGCTGTTCATGATGTCGAACCGCGGCATCCTGTACGCGTTCGACCTCGAGTACTAATCGATCGGCTCGGGCGTGTGCGCCGGCGGAACGGGTGGCGTGTTCAGCATCGGCTCGAGCAAGTTGACCATCGAGGTGACCTGCGCTTCCGTCATCGCGACGGACATCGTCGTCGTGTTGCCCTGCGCCTGCGCGGTCGCCTCCCAGTACGTCTTGGTCTGCTCGAGCTGGGCGTCCATCAGGTTTGCGAACTGAGTCGCCTCGTCCTTCGTCTTGAACACGGTGGCGTAGGTGATGTGCAGGCCGTCGGTCAGCGTCAGCGTGCCGTACATCTCCTGCGGGCGGATGCCGCTCGTCGCCGCCTTCTCTTCGATCGTCTTGCTGCCGGGCCGCGACGCGATCGCGATCGGCGCGGCGCCCGCAATCCGCGCCATCATCATCGCGAACGCCGGATCGCCGGTGGGCACATCCGCAGCTAGCGCGCGCTGCAGCGTTTGCTTCGTCGCCCCTTGCCAGGCTTGCATCACCATCGTCGTGTCGTCGACGAACGTGAACACGTAGTCGTTGCCATTCGCCTTCGTCACCGTGAAGAAGTCACCATCGAGCTTCACGGCGGCGCTCGTGCGCAGGCATCCAATCGCTTGATTGCGATCGGTGCCACGCACGACGTAGACCGCGCGCTGCGACTCGAGCGGAATGCCGATCACGATCGATCGCGCAGCGGCGAGCGGATCGTAATCGCACTGCGAGAAGCCGGGCACGATCAGGTTCGAGACCTGGCGGCCGTAGGTCGTCCACAACTTCGCGCGGCGCAGTGCCGCAAGGTCGAGCTTTACGACGAGATCCGAGTCGGCCGGCAAGTACTTCGCGTCCGGCACACTCTGGGCGGTGGGAATTTTCTTCGGCGTCGGCGACGGCGCGGGCGGCGCTGGCTTTTCGCCGGCATCGCACGCAGCAAGCAGCAGGATCAACGCGAGGGTGCGCACGCCAGGTTGTGACACGGGCTATGGGCCGGCGCAGGTTCCAAGGCTCGCAACACCGTTATCGCAGTTGTTATTCGCGCAATCGGAGTCCGCTGCACACACGAGTCCGGCCGCGCACTTGGGGCACGAACCGCCGCAGTCGATGTCGGACTCGTAGCCGTCGCGAACACCGTCGGTGCAGCTCGGCGCGCGACACGATCCCGAGTCGCAAGCGTTCGACTGGCAGTCCGTCGGGAGGTTGCAGTGTTTGGCAGCAGCGCACGGCTGACACGGACCGCCACAGTCGATGTCCGTCTCGCCGCCATCCTGCCAGCGATCTCGGCACAGGTTCACCGGCGGGTCCAATGGCGTGCAGATGCCGCCGGGACATAGCTTCAGGTGAATCTTGAAGCCGACCGACAGCGAATCGTGAACGGTCGACGGATGCGGCCCGTAGTGATCGCCGTCGAACAGCGCGATGTCGGCAGTGACGAGCAGCGCGATCACCGAATCGTCGACTTCCTCGCGCGTGATCACGTCGTCGTGATTCTTGTCGATACCGCGCAGGAACACGATATGGCGTTCGGGCTCGGTCTCCGCCATCTGCACGAGACCCTCGAACGCGGCTTGCCGCGCGAGATCTTCAGCAATACCGCCGCGCACGAAGCCGTCGTAGCCGTCGCCGCCGTCGGGCGTGAGATCGACCTCCATGCCTTCGAGCTGCAGCGCGAGCGGATCGGCGTTGACGTAGATCGGCAGGTGAACACGCGACCTGCCGGGTGCGCGGGTGTCGCGCGTACGGTTCGACGAAAACCCCCCTGCCTCGAAGCGACCGCCGGCGAATGCCGAATTCGGGCTGTCGTCGGCGGAACCGAGGTACAACACGCCGACGTGGTCGTCGTCGGTGAAGTTGTCGGCGTAGATCATGAAGATCGACGTGATCGCACCGGACGCGATCATGTCGGTCATGTGCGTCGATAGATCGTTCGTGGTTGCAAGCACCGAGGTGACGTTGCCGAACTGGTTGTCGTCCGCGCCATCGCCATCGAGGTCATCGGCGTAGGCCGTCACGTCGGTGCTCTCGACTGGCACCTCAATCCGATCGACGATGAACTTGCGGTTAGCGCCGGAGAACGGTCCGATGACGTCGCTCGATTCAGACGAGCACGCAGCCAGCGCAGCGACGAGAAGCCAAACCCTCACCAGCTCGGTTGTATCAGAGCGGATCGGCGAACGGCAGCGCTGGTCTCGCGATCAGGTAGCCCTGGAGCAGGTCGCAGCCGAGATCGATCAACACCTTGGCCTCGGCCTCGGTCTCGACGCCTTCGCCGATCACCTTGGTGTCGTGCTCTTTGCACAGCTCGACGATCGACTTCACGAGGCGCTGCTTCATCGGGTGCTTGTCCATGTCGCGCACGAGCGACATGTCGAGCTTCACGTAATCGAAGTCGAGCGGCGAGAACGTGCCCATGCGCGCGTGACCGCCACCGAGATCGTCGATCGCGATCTTGAAGCCGAGCTCGCGCAGCTCCTGCACGCGATAGCGGACATCGGCTTGGCCTTCGAGCGACGTGCGCTCGGTGATCTCGAGCACCACGCGCTGCGAAACTTTCGTGAGCGGCGCGAACGCCGACGACAGCTGCTTGTCGAACAGATCGAGCAGGTGCAGGTTCACGAACACGACGCCGCGCTCCGCGGGCGACTCGGCGACCGCGCGCGCGACTTGTGCGCGCACTGCGCGGCCGAGTGTCGGGATCTTTTCGAGACGTTCGGCGGCGTCGAGGATCGCGCCGGGATGCGGGAGCGACTTGTCGGTCGATCGCAGCAGCGCTTCGTAGCCGAAACGCGAACGCGTCGCGGCATGCACGATCGGTTGATAGTGCATCGTCATCGCCGCGATGCAGCGCCCGAGCTTGTCTTCGAGATCTCGCAGCTCCCGCGCGTGCTCGTCGGCTCTGCTCAAGACCGCTGGCACCGCCGGCTGCGTACCGACTGCAAACTCGTTGAGGTCGTCGTTTGGAGTCGGTGGTCGCGTGCGCAAGCTCGCTGGAAGCGGTGGTACATCTCTGGGAGTAGGACGCCCCGACGACACGATTTCTCATCGTATACAGGCCGGCTTGCAGAAGCCAATGCCGTCAATTGTTGCACCCAGGGCTAACTACCCCACCGCATACCGAACAATGTAGGCCTAGCAGAGGCGACGGAGGTGTTCGCGGAACTCGGCGACGACGAGCGAGGCCGGGTGGCCGTCGAGCTCGGTCGTGATCAAATCATCGACGATCGGCAGATCGAGAACGAGCTGATAGAGCATCAGGCACGCGCGCGTCGACAGCGGAACGAACCGCGCCTCGCCGGTCAGGACGACGTTCGAGGTCTTCGGCGTCGACCACGTGATGGTGTAGGTGCTGGGGTCGTAGCGATACTCGAGCGTGTAGCCGAGCGACCCGCGCTCGAGCTTGCGCGTGAATGCCACGCGGCTCGGCCGACCGTCGGGCTGCATCGCGAGGACGCGCGCGCCCTGGACCAGCGGCAACCAGCGCGGAATCTCGACCGCGTCGGCGAAGATCTCGAAGGCGGCTCCGGCGCTGACGCTAAGCGTCGTCGAGACCTCACTGGAGATGGGGGTCTGCGGACTGACTGCGTATGCGGCGGTGGCCATGGGCGATAACTCCTTCGTGCCCGGTCGCATGAGCAACCCGGATACCAGCGGCAAGCGACGGGGTTCCGCGTAGTTGAATAGCGTTCTGCCCCGTCGCAGCTGACCACTCGAATAGCCGCGGCGCGATCGGTTTCCGCTAACTCGAGACCCCACGAACACCCCCACGCGGTTGGCAGTGCGGACACGACCACGTCCAACGCGGTGGGTCACCGAGCTGGTACGCCATGATGAGCGTGCTGCAGCGCGGGCAGGGATGGTTCGTGCGGCTGTAGATCGCAAACCTGTTGCGCGGGCCACCCGGCGCCAAGTTCGCGAGCATCAGCTCACGCGCCGATGCATAGACACGTGCGATCGCGTCGATCGTGAGTGCGCCGATCGGCGTGCGCGGATCGATGCCGCATGCGAACAGCGACTCGGTCTTCCAGATGTTGCCGATGCCGGCCGCGACGCGTTGATCGAGCAGGACGTCGGCGATCGTCCGCGCAGAATGCACGTGCGCGCGTGACGCGGCGAGCTGTGGATCGAAGCCATCGGCGAGGACATCCGGGCCCAGCGACGCCACCGCAAGCCCACGCATCGGCGCGCGCCGCGCTGCAATTTCGATCGTCGGCGCGCTGATCCACATCACGACAAGGCTCGCGGTGACGAGCACGAGCGACAGCCGGCCCGGTGACATTCGCGCGATCAATGCTTCGCCGTCTTCGCGCGAATAGCGGCGCACGCGACCATTCATGCCGAGATGCGCGCGCAGCTGCGTGCCATCGTCGAGATCGATCATCAGGTGCTTGCCGTGCGGATGCACCTCCGTGATCGTGCGGCCGGCGAGATCGCGCTCGATGCCTTGCGTCGTCACCCGCTCGAGCGTCTGGCCGACGAGCGGCGCGAGCTGCATCGCGATGCGCTTGATGCTGTCGCCTTCAGGCATCGACGTCTTCGTCTTCGGTCGCTTCGTCTTCAGGCTCTGGATCCGGAAGAACCTGCGTGACCGTGCCGCGCACGACGAGGCCGCGATAATCGATGCGCGCGCCCGCGGCAACGAGGCTGCGTGCGAGTGGTGAGCTGCCAGCGGCTTCGCCGTCGATCGTTTCGATCAATAGCTCGCGACGGCGTTGCTTGGCGGCGACGCGCGGCAAGCCAACCGCGCACGCGAGCTCGATCGTCTCGGCGGGAAGCCCGGCGGCGGTCGCGATGCGCCGTGCCTTCGGCTCGAGCCACAGCGCGAGCGCGCCATCGACGAGCACCGCGGTGGCGCCGGTGCGGCGTGCCGGCCGCGCATCTGGATCGCGCAGCTCGGGCCAGGGCAGGGCGCTGCCCCACGCGTTGGCCGGATCAACCGCAGCGAGCACATCGACGCGCTGAGCCTGGCCGCGTGGCGCTTCACGCAAGCGATCGATCGCACCCGGCCATGCGAACTGCGCACCTTCGAGGTGCTCGACGAAGTAGCCGCGGCGCACGGTGCCGGCGTCTTCCATCGCGCGCAGCACGTCAGCCACCGTCGCGAAGCCGCCTGGCAGCTCGTCGGCGCGCGCACCGTTACGGCTCGCGATGCCCCAGCGCTCGAGCAGCGCGGTTGCTTGCGCGTGTGCGCGAGCGGTTGCGGTCGGCGGTGGACCGAGCGATTCGACGAGCGACCACCGGCCACCGAAGCTCGCGTGCGCGCTCGTGCGTCGTGTATTCGGTGCGGCGAGCGAGCGCAGCGGCGCGAACGTGTCGTTCGTGATGATGCCGGCCCACACGAGATCCCACAGTGCGGCGGTCACGGCGGCGCGGTTGCCGCCCGCGGCTTGCTCGATCGCGACAAGGAACGATGCACCTGCTTTGCGCAGGTGCTCGATGATCGCGTCGTGCACCGGTGAGTGGTTCGCGATCTCGGTCGGTTCGGGCGCGAGCTCGCGTGCGCGGTCGCGGCGGAGCAGCATCACGCGGCCGTCTTTTGTGCCGAGCGCACCGGCGCCGACCCAGGTCAGCTCGCCCGCGGCACCGAGCTCGTCGAGCATGCGCGGGTGATAATCGAGGATGCGCGCGGGCAGGATGCGGGACTCGAGCTCGGTGAACGACAGCGCGACACCTTCGAGCCGCGCGATCGCATCGCGCAGCGCGAGCAGACCACGGCGCGGCTGATCGAGCCCATGCCAGCGCGGCAAGAACGCGGCGTATGCGCTGGTACCGACCGGCGCGACCTGCGCGCGCAGCTTCGCGAGCGTGCGGCGGCGCAGCTGGCGCAGTACTTCGGGGTCGCAGCTATCGAGGCCCATGCCTCCCGGCCGCAATTCGCCGCGCACGAGCTGGCCGCGTGCTTCCATGAGCGCCAGCACTGGCTCTACCTGTGCAGCAGGCATGCCCCACCTGGCGGCGGGCTGCTCGGCGACGAATGGCGCGTGCGTCCGCGCAAAGCGAGCGAGAAGGGACTCGAGCGGCGCGACGGCACGCTCCAGGAGTGCGGCCGGAATCCCCCTCGGCAAATTGATACCGAGACCGTCACGATATCGCGCAGCATCTTCAGCCGCGATGTATCGGTCGCGACCTGCGATGCGGACGCGTACGGCACGGCCTGTCGCGATGAGCTGATCCAGAATAAACGCCAAGGAGCCAAGAGCGCCAAGGCCGCCAAGGAGAGTGGTTTCGGAACCCGCTTCTTCGCTTGGCGTTCTTGGCGTCCTTGGTTCCTTGGCGTTCAATTCTTCGGGTTCGAACCGCGCGTTGATCTCGTGAATTTCGAGGTCGCCGAGGCGACGTAGCAGGTCGTGAATCTCGTCCGCATTGCGTGCTTTGCGACCTTCAACGAGTTGTTGGAGCTCGAGCTCGACTTCGTTAAGCACATCGGGATCGAGCAAGTCGCGCAGCTCGCCACCGCCGATCAGCTCGCGGAGCAAGTTGCGGTCGAGCGTGAGCGCCTGTGCTTTGCGTTCGGCGAGCGGCGCGTCGCCTTCGTAGAGAAACGCCGCGACGTAATCGAACACGAGCGAGCGCGCGAATGGCGACGCGGTCTCGGTGGCCGCGGGCTCGATACGGATCGCGCGCGAGCGGACCTGTTTCAAGATGTCGACCAGCGCCGGTAGATCGAACACATCACGCAAGACCTCGCGATAGGTCTCGAGCGTGATCGGGAACGCGGGGAACCGGAGCGCGACGCCCATCAGTTGTTGCGCGCGGAGGCGCTGCGCCCACAGCGGCGTGCGCTGGCCGGGGCGCCGGCGCGGCAGGAGCAGCGCGCGCGCGGCGTTCTCGCGGAAGTGCGTCGCGAACACGCTCGAGCGCGCGAGCTCCTCGACCAGCACGTGCTCGACGTCG
>DASUFX010000677.1:0-4193 GCA_036274355.1 Kofleriaceae bacterium
TCGCTATCCCACGTTTCCCATGATTCGTGGCCCCAGCCGTGCGCGATATAGTCGTGCGAAGACAGGCTGACGATCAGTAGATCGACCGTGCGATCGTCGCCGAGCTTCTCGTTGTCGATCGCGGCGAGCGCGGTCTCGAGCACGAGATCGTTGCCGAGCGGCATCGCATACGCGGCGTCGGCAGCGTTCTTCGTCGTGTTCGGATCGTGCGGAAACGTCGGCCCGAATCCCTTCTCGCCGACTTCGCCCTTCTGCGCGTCAGGCACACCGCTCAGCTTCTCGAGCCGGACCGGATCGAGCGGCACCCACGGCACGAGCCGCGGACCGACCGGATGCTCGCGGTTGTACGTCGCAAGCCACGGCGTCGGGTTGCCGTTGCTCGCGAAGCTGGCGGTCTTCGCGTCGTAGTAGATCGCCGTGCCCGCGTGACCGAGCGGCAACCGGGCCGCGCGATTCTTCAGCGCGACCGCAACCGCCTTCGCACCGGTGTGCGCCGCAGCGACCGCATCGCCGAGTCCCGGCACGCGCAGCCACTTGCTGCTCGTCTGGCCGTTCTCGTCCTCGGACGCCTTCTGCTTCTTGTTGAGCTCGCGGTTCCACCACTCGTTCGCGATGATGCCGCTCGCGTCGGGCGTGCGACCGGTGCCGAGCAGCGTGTGACCGGGCGCGGTGATCGTCGCCGCCGACGGATGGCGGCCGACGCGCCAGTCGCCCTCGCCGAGGATGCGCGCGAAGCCGTGCGTGAGCTCGGTGCGCTTGCGCTCGAGGCTCCACTCCGGGAACTGATCGACGATCACGAGCACGACGAGACCCGGGCTCGTGTCGGTCGGCGCGTGACGCACGGGCTGGGTGGTTCGCGGCGCGGCAGAGCAGGCGGCCAGCATCACGAGGAGAGCGCGCTTCACGGGCGGTCACGATACTCGCTTTGCGTGGCACGAGCGCTGCTCAGGAGTGACGACTGTATGGCTCGCGTCGCGCAACTCGGCGGATCGCCACGTGCCCTCCTGTTGTTCGCGTTGCCGATCGCAACGCTGGCGTGCGCGAGTGGTCACGGCTCCACGACAGCCGATGGCGCGACCCCAGATTCGACGCACCCGGTCGACGCGGCACCCGCTGACGTCACGCATGTCACGGCCGATGCTTCGGTCGATGCGACGACCCCGGATGCAGGCTGCGCGATCTCGAACGGCGCGGTGCCGGCGCTCGACGGCAACAACGACATCGCGAAGTACACAGCGGCGCAGCAGCTCGCGCCGGGCGCGATGATCGGCTCCGACGCGGCGGCACTCGCGTGGGACCGCGAGAACCTCTACGTCACGGTCAGCTCGATCGCGTTCGGCTCCGCTTACGAACCGCTCCACGTGTACGTCGAGACCGGCATGACGCTCGGCACCGCAGCCGCGGCACACGGCAAGGAGTACAGCGGCCTCACGCCAGCGCTGCCGTTCACGCCGACGCAGGTGATCGCGGTGCGCCGCATCAGCAACGCGGGCACCGGTGGCTACGACGGCGTGTTCGTGCCGACCGATCAGTGGCAGGCGCGCACGATCGATCTCGACAGCGCGACGTACGCCGCGAGCACGCAGCTGTCGGTGCGCGTGCCGTGGTCAGCGCTCGGCGGCTGCCCGACGCAGATGCGCCTCGCGCTCCACGTCGTGCACGGCGTCGCGGGCAACGAGTGGAAGGACCTCGTGCCGTCGACCCACACGCCGTGGGTGATGCCCGGCGGCGGCTACTACGAGATCGATCTCACCGGCGCGGCGGCGGTCGCGAGCTTCACGCTACGCTAGCGTCGCGCGCAAGAACCACGCGTTCTTCTCGAACTCGGTGACGACGCCGGTCAGCAGATCGACCGTGTCGGTGTCGCCGAGCCGCTCCGCGATCGTTCGCGATTCGCGCACCCCGCCGAGGTAGGTGTCGATGCGATCGGCGAGCAGCGCGACGTGCTCGATGTCGCGCGTGATGCCTTGCGGGTAATCGCCGAGCCGCGAGTGCTTCGCGACATAGCGCGTGGTGCCGCTCGCGAGGCCGCCGAGGGTGACCGCGCGTTCGGCGATCGCGTCGTTGTGTGCGGCGAGCTGAATCGCGAACTGCTCGAACAGCGGATGCAGTGACGGGAACTGCGGGCCGCGCACGTTCCAGTGCGCGACTTTCACCTGCGAGTGGAGGTCGAGACCGTCGGCAAGCCGGTCATTGAGCGTCGCGATCAGCGCGATGCGGCTGTTCTCGGGCAGCTGACTAGGCGTCTTGTACATGCGGACAACCTAAGCGCAGCCCGGTGATTCGGATAGCTGCTGAATGCGAATGACTCTGATAGGCCAGGCCTATCAGCCAAACAGCGCGAACAGCAGGTCGACAAGCGCGCTGCCTTTATCGCTGCGGCGCGTGCCCTCGCGCATGCCGCCGGGCATGTCGTGGACGCGCTCGGCCTCGCGGCGGTCACGCTCGTCGCGCTCGGCTTTGCGCTTGGCATCCTTCTTCGCGGCAATCTCGAGGCCGCCGGCGCGGACGAAGTCGATGATCGCGGGCAGCTCACCAGCGTCGAAGTACGTGCCGTGCGCTTTGCAGACGTCGACGACGACGCCGGAGCCGGTCGCGAACAGCCGGCGATTCATGAGCGTGCTGCAGGTCGGGCACTTGATGTACATGCGCGCGCCGGCGGTTGGCAGCGCGCGGTGGGCAGCGCGGGGCAGCGAGTCGAGCAGAGCCTCGGCGCGCGATTGGTCCTCGTCATCGAGCACGAGGCGAATCGCGACCTCGTCGAGAAACAGGCCCTGGCAGCCAGTGCACTCGTCGATGACGAGATCGCTGACCGTGCGTGCGGCGAGTGGCAGCTCGCAGCGCGGACACGGCCGCACCGTCGCTTGCTGCGCGATCGAGCCGCACGTTGGACACAGCACGTCGCGATAGCCGGCCGCCTCGAACCGGCTCTTGCAGTTGGTGCACGCGACGATCATCGATCTCATTCTGACACGACGTCACAGTCCGATCGCGCGCAGGATCGAGCGCGCAATCTCGGTCGGCGACGACGGTTCGTATGCTCCCCAGCGGTTGTCGTAGCGCGGCGGCTCCTCCGGCACGACGCGTTGCGCGGCGTACGGGTCTTCGGCCAGCTCGGCGGCGCGCTGGCGGGCCTCGCGACAGACGAACGCGATCAGCCGCGCGACATCGCCGGCCGCGAAGAATGCGCCGTGCTCCTTGCAGACGTCGAGCACGATGCCAGCCCCGGTCGGAGACAAGCGTCGAGCCATCACATCCGTGCACACTGGACAGCGCGCTTGCGGTCGAATGCTCGGCCGAGGCTCGCGCGGGCGGTGCAGAGCGACTGCTTCGGCGCTGCGGTGAGCAATGCGTCGATCGCGGCATGCGTCAGGAACGTGCCCTCGCAGCGGTCGCACTCTTCATACGCGACTCCAGCAAGCTCGCGCGACGTCAGCGGCTCCGCACAGCTCGGGCACTGACCGGGCAGCGGCGACACGAGCATCTGGCATGCCGGGCACCGCAGATCGCGATAACCATCCGCATCGAAGCGGTGACTACATGCCCCGCACCTGACGTGCATCACTTCATGATGGGCACGTCGCGTTGCTCCGCAAGGTAGTGCGAGCCGATTGCCCGCTGTAGTGCCACCTCGTACTGCTTGCGCGTTGCGTCTGGCAGCTTCACCTTGAGGCGCGCGGCGTAGAAGCGCTCGTAGTAATCGTCGGGGTGCACCTCGACGGTGACGCGCGCGTACGCGGCTTGTGCGGTTCGCCCGCCTTGCCACGCGCGCACGAGCTTCAGTGACTCGCCAGGCGGAATGCGCGTGTCGCTCTTCTCGACCCACTGCTTGTCATAGACGAGGTCGCGGCCGATCCGCTGCGCGGCGTTCGCACCTGCGACCGCGACGCCGCTCGCGTCGAACAGCTCGAGCTTCAGCCACGCGGCGGGTGTGGTCGTCGTCGGCAGGTAATGCCCGGCGCCAATGTTGGTCAGCGTCGCGATCACCGTGACCGCGCCACCCTTGCGGATCGTGCGCGCGTCGAGCTCGATGCCCTGGCGGAACGTGGCCGCATCGTGAACGCCGAGCCATTGGTGCTCGCGATTCGGCATGTGGCAGTGCTGGCATTGGATGCCGCGCCGCATGTACGGACCTTCGAGCCACTCCTTATAGGTGTTGAGAAGCGGCTTGCCGTTGACCGCGGTGCGCGGCG
>DASUFX010000678.1:0-7977 GCA_036274355.1 Kofleriaceae bacterium
AACGGCTGCTGGACCGGCTACTGCATTCCGTACGCGCAATGCGACCAGCTGCCCGCGTGCAGCGATCTGAACGAGATGGACTGCATCGGGCGCACCGATTGCTCGCCGACGTACGAGGGCCACAACTGCACGTGCAACGCCACGAGCTGCACGTGCCAGAGCTGGACGTTCGACAGCTGCAAGTGAGTCGAGTCAGCGCGGCGTGATCGTCACGCGCACGCCGCTCTTCGGCAGCGGGCCGAGGCCACTGCCGCCCGGCGTCACGTCCTGCGCAGACCACGCCACGTCGTAGCGCTTCGTGAACCAGCCGAGGAACGCCGGCATCACGAACTGGATCAGCGCTTCGCCAGCGCAGCGATGGCCGTCGGGTGGGCCGCCACCTTGGGGCAAGAACGCACCCTCGGGCAGCGCGCGCACGGCGTCGTCGCCGAGCCGGTCATCCTGGCAAGTAGCTGTCGAGCGCGTCGTGCGTGAACGCGGTCAGCAGCAGGCGCTTGCGTGTCTTGTGGCGAGCTCCGTCGATGAACGGCACCGCGTCGCGATGCAGGATCTCCTGCAGGAACTTCGGCGAGCCATTGTCGCGCGTGAAGTTGTCCTCGTTCATGAAGAACGAGAACGCCTTCGGACCGGCGAAGAACACGACGGTGTCGCCGAGGATCCGCGTCTTCCACACGTTGCCGTGCTGCCTCGTGCGCGTCAGCGTGAACGTGAACGGATCCTTGAGAAACGCGAGCGCTTCGCCGAGGAACGGCGCACCCATCGACCCGGGAGGCTCTTGACGCATGGGCCTGTCATCGTACGAGAGAGCCGGCGCCGCAGATCACACCGAGCGGCGTTTTCGCCACACGAGCGGCACGGCCAGGAGCACGAGCCAGCCCGCACCGGCACCGGCCGAACAGCCGCCACCACCTTCGAGCTTGCCGGTCCCCGCGTTCGCACCGGGGTCGTTTGGATCACCGGTCGTCGGATCGGACGCAGTACCACCATCGAGCGGCGGCGTGCCGCCACCACCCGCGTGACATGCGAAGTCGCCGTTGAGTGCGTCGGGCAGCGTCGAGCTCGCGACCCACACGCGCACCGGCGTGTCGCGATCGAGGCCGAGCGGCGTGAGCGCGCTCCACGGCACCGCGAAGTCGAGGAAGAAGTCAGCGTTGCCGCCGAAGTTGCTCCCCGCCGCAGCGACGGTGCGCGCGTTGCTCGCGAACATGTACGTCTGCGCGGGCGGCGTATCCGCCGGATCCGCTGGACTGTTCGGCATCGTGGTCTGCGTGTTCGCAAATACCTGCACATTGCCGGCTGCGCCCGAGAGGCCCTCGACGAGCACGAGCACCTCGTAGTCGGTCAGATCGTTATCGAGATCGAATTCCATGCCCCACGACGAAGTGCGCACCGCGCCGCCGGGAGCTGGATCGTCCTCGAGCCGCATCCGCAGATAGAGATACGTCCCGTCCGATGCGCGCAGGCCCGCGGGCGCGGCGACATCACCGACGACGTCGCGCTCGTCGCGATTCGCGTTGTCGTCGCCGAACCCGTCGGTCATCACCGCGTTGCCACAACGCAGCGGGCGATAGGCGGTGTCCGCAGGAAACGTTTGCGCATGCGCCACGAGCGGCGCCGCGAGGAGTAGCAGCACGATGATGATCTTCATTTGCTCTCCTGGATGAAGAATTCGACGCGGCGGTTCTTCTGCCGGCCACCGGCGGACTTGTTCGGTGCAATCGGCCGGGTCTCACCATTGCCCTTCGTGACGAGGCGGTCGCCGTCGACGCCACGCTTCGAGAGCTCGTCCTTGACCGACGCCGCGCGGTCTTCGGACAGCTTCTGGTTGAGCGGTGGCGGGCCGACGTTGTCCGTGTTCCCCTCGATGCGCACCTTCTTGATCTGCGGATGCGCATCGAGCGCCTGCGCGATCTGATCGAGCAGCGGTCCGCTGCGCTTGTGGACGTGCGCCGATCCGGTCTCGAACTGGATCTTGCCGATGATGATCATCTGGCCATCCTCGATCTTCACGTAGGTGTGCGAGGGACAACCATCGCGATCCTTCTCGCCCTTGAGCTCGGGACACTCGTCGTCGCCGTCGAGCACGCCGTCGCCGTCGTTATCGGGCTCGGGCTTGCCGTCGTCGTCCTGATAGCCGTCCTCGTCCTCGGGCTCGTACGGCGCCTTGTCGTCCTTGTCGAGCACGCCGTCGCCGTCGCTGTCCTTGAAGCCCTGGCGATCGGGATGGTTCTTGCGATACCGCACGCCGCCGATGATGCGGAAGTCCGGATCGCCGATGCCGTCGGTGAGGCCGAACGAGGCACCGCCGTACAGCGCGAGACCACCCATTCGATACTCGACACCGCCGAGCACTTCGATCGGGAAGTCGGCGCCGTCGACCTCGGTGTTGACGTGCTTTTCGGCGAACATCTCGGCGCGTAGCGAGAGCTCGTCGGTGAAGTTGTACGAGACCCACGGGCCGAGCGTGATCGAATCGCCGTAGGGGAGCTGCGGATGCTCCGCGCGCCAGCGGTAGCCGACGTCGAGCCCGAGCCCGAGCTGATTCAGGTGAGCAGCGAACAACAGCTCGGGGGCGACAGTGAAACCACCCGCGCCGCGGAATTCCTCGTCGTTGCCGGTCGGGAACGTGATCGGCAACGCGAACCCGAGGAGCACGTGCTTGTCGAGCGAGCCGCTGCGGATGATCGCGACCTTCGGCACGAAGTACAGGTCGCCGACGCCGGGACCCGCGGCGAGCCCGCCATACGGATCGCCGTCGTAGATGAGGTGGATCGGCAGGCCGAGGCCGAGCTCGAGGCGGCTGAAGAGGCCGATCGATCCGACGACATCGGCGGTCAGCGCGCGATGGACCGGCGTCGACAGAATCGCGCCGGTCACGTCATCGCGCTCGACGACCTGATCGTCGGCGTAGTTGAGGAACAGCCCTAGGCTCCAGCCAAGGTGAAACGGCACGGCTGGGTGCTCGTTGACAAAGCCACCTTCCGCGCCGGTGGCTGGTCTAAATCGTTCGGCATCGAGCCCCTGCCCCGCCGCGGTCCCACACATGGCCACTAGCAGCGTCGCTGCAAGTCCCCGCATCGGACGATCGTAACGTCACTCGCGCGCGAGATGCCACCGCGCGACCGCACGGAAACTGCGTGCGAGCGCACACCACATCAGTAAGCGCGAAAACATGGATCTCGCGCGATGATGATCTCGCTCGCTGCCCTCGTCGTCAGGGCTCGAGGACGACCTTGCCAAATGCCTTGCGGTCTTCGAGGAGACGATGTGCGTCCGCCGCGCGCGCGAGCGGCAACACCTCGTGCACGACCGGATTCAACCTGCCGGCCGCGACATGCGCGAGCACCGCGAGCAGATCGGCCTTGCTGCCCATCGTCGAGCCGAGCACCTCGACCTGGCGAAAGAAAATGTGGCGAAGATCGATCGCCGGGTGAAAGCCCGCGGTGGCGCCGCACGTCACGACGCGACCGCCGTTCCTCACGGCCTTGATGCTGCCGACGAACACGTCGCCGCCGACGTGCTCGATCACCGCGTCGACGCCGCGCTTATCCGTCAGCTTCTTGCACTCCGCGATGAAGTCGGTCTTCGTGTAGTCGATCGTGATGTCCGCGCCGAGCGCACGAGCGCGCTCGAGCTTGTCGTCGGTGCTCGCGGTCGTGATTACCCGCGCGCCATGGAGCTTCGCGATCTGGATCGCGGCAACGCCGATGCCCGAGCCGGCGCCTTGCACGAGCACGGTGTCGCCTGGCTGGACGCGGGCCTTGTGCACGACCATCTGCCACGCGGTGAGAAACGGCAGGATCGACGCCGCCGCCTGCGGGAACGTCAGCCGCTCGGGATACGGCGCGATGTTGACCTGCGGGACGACGATGTACTCGGCGTAGCCACCCTGCGTGTTCTCGCCGAGGATCTTGTAGAAGCGGCACAGGTTGTCGTGGCCGCCGAGGCACGCGGCGCACTTGCCGCACGACAGGCCGGGCTGAACGACGACGTTCGCTCCGACATCACCTTTCGCGCCCGGGCCAAGCGCGTCGATCGTGCCGGCGATGTCGCTGCCGAGGCGATGCGGATATTCGAGCTTGAACGCAGGTCCGCCTTTGCGGACCCAGATGTCGAGATGATTGAGCGCGACGGCGCGAATCCGCACGCGCACCTCACCTGGACCGGGCTCCGGAACCGGGAGTTGTTCGAGGTGGAGCACATCGGGCCCGCCGTGCTCGCGCAACACCATCGCGGTCATCGTCATGGGCGGGGATATAACGTAGATTCCTCGCATGCGCGTCGCCGCGATCCCCTGTCTCAGTGACAACTACGCCTACCTTGTCATCGACGGCACGCAGGCCGCGATTGTCGATCCGAGTGAAGCACCGCCAGTGCTCGCAGCGATCGAACGCCTGGGCGTCACGCCGGCGGCGATCTGGCTGACGCATCATCATCACGATCACGTCGGCGGCATCGAAGGCATCGTCGCGAAGTATCCGAACGTCGAGGTTGTCGGCCACACCAGCGACAAGGCACGCATCCCCAAGGTGACGAAGCTCGTCAACGAAGGCGATGTCGTCACGCTCGGCTCGCTGAAGGCGCACATCATCCACAATCCGGGTCACACGCTCGGCGCGATCAGCTACTGGATCAAGGACGGCGATGGCGCGGTATTCACCGGCGATACGCTGTTCGGCGCCGGTTGTGGCCGCATCTTCGAGGGCACGCCGCCGATGATGCACGAGTCGCTGCACAAGCTCGCCGCGCTACCACCGACGACGCACGTCTACTTCGGTCACGAGTACACCGCTGCGAACCTCAAGTTCGCCGTTTACGTCGAGCCGAATAACACGGCGGTCGCCGCGCGGCTCGAGACGGTCACGACGCCATCGACGCCGTCGACGATCGCGAGCGAGCGCGAAACGAATCCGTTCCTGCTCGCGAAGTCCGTCGACGAGTTCGCGGCGCGCCGCGAAGCGAAGAACTCGTTCAAGTAGCCGCAAACATTTCGCGCCAATCGCGCGCCATATCGACGACGACCCAGTTGCGGTCGGGTGCCGCATCGACCGCACGCGACAGCCGGCCGAAGTGCGTGTCGCGGTCGTACGCGAATTCGCGCGCGGCGTCGGTGTGATGCACGAGCACGCCGAGGCGCGGACCGTCGCCCGCCGTCGTCCAGTCGAGCATCTCGAAATCGGCGTCGGAGTTGCCGAACGCGAGGATCGGGCGCCGGCCGATCGCCTCGTAGATCGCGGCCGGTTTGGCGGCACGATCGTCGACGGGCTCGATCTCAGGAAGCCGATACAGCACGGGGCGATTGCCGCGGTACTCGTAGTGCAGCTTGACGCGGCTACCGATCACCTGCTCGGGCGGCACGCCATACACGCGTTGCGTCCACGGCCGTATGAGCTCCACGCCGCCGCCGGACACGATGAACGTGGTGAAGCCGTTCGCGCGCAGATAAGCGAGCATGTCCACCATCGGCTGATACACGAGCTCGGTGTACAGCCGCCGCAACGTCGGATGGCGTGCGTTCATCAGCCAGCCGATCACGATCTCGGTGAACTCGTCGGTCGTATCGTTCGCGTGCGTTGCAGCGACTAGCTCCGCCGCACCGCGCTCGCCGGTTGCCGCCAACGCTGCGAGGTTGTCCTCGAGCGCCGCCTTGAATGGCTGCTGCGCGTGCCACTCGGGATACGCCGGCGCCAGTGCCTTCACGCGATCGATCGCGAACGCGAGCTGCGTGTACATCGGCTGCTCGACCCACATCGTCCCGTCGTGGTCGAACACGGCGATGCGCTCCTGCGGTGGGACGAAGTCGGCATGCCGATCGCGGGTGACCCGCGTGACAAATTCGACGATGGCTTGCTTCGCGCCGCGGTCATGCCACGACGGCAACGGATCCGAGACGACCACGTCAGCGTCCTTCCGTCATCGAGGCTTCCATCGCCTGCATCGCCTGATCGATCGTGAACGACGCGGCCTTCTGGCGCGGTGGGAACTCTTTGAACGTCTCGAGGAACTTCGTGACGATCGACTGTGCCGCCATGATCATGTACGCCTTACTGAGGTACCAGTCCCAGTAGGTGTTCGACGTGACGTCCGCGCGCTCGAACGGATCTGTGCGCAGGTTGAACAGCTTCGGGATGCGCAGCTTCGTGAACGGTTCGCCCCAGACTTCGAGCGTGCCCCGGCGGCGCTGCTCGAGGAACACGGCTTTCCAGTTACCGTAGCGCAGCGCGACGAGATCACCGTCGTCGCTGAAGTAGATGAAGCCCGGCCGGGACGATGTCTTGTCCTTGCCCGTCAGATAGCCGAGCAGGTTATAGCCGTCGATATGGTTCTTGAACGTCTTGCCCACCGCGCTGTAGCCGCTGCGTAGCTTCTCCATGATGTGCGGCTCGCCCGCCGCGGCGAGGAACGTCGGCAGCCAGTCGTGATGGCTCACGATCTCGTTCGAGATCGAGCCCGCCGCGATCTTGCCCGGCCAGCGCAACACGCCTGGCACGCGGAACGCGCCTTCCCAGTTCGTGTTCTTCTCGCTGCGGAACGGCGTCATCGCACCGTCGGGCCAGCTGTTCATGTGCGGCCCGTTATCGGTCGTGTAGAGCACGATCGTCTCGCTCGCGATGCCGAGCTTGTCGAGCTGGTCGAGCATCGAGCCAATCTGCTTGTCGTGATCGATCATCGTGTCGTGATACGGCGACTGACTGCGACCCGCCTGGCCGACGCTGCTCGGCTTGGGATGCGTGCGGAAATGCATATGCGTCGTGTTGAGCCAGACGAACCACGGTTTATTCGCCTTGGTCTGGCGCTGGATGAAGTCCTGCGCCGCGGCAACGAATTCGTCGTCGCACGTCTCCATCCGCTTGCGGTTGAGCGGCCCGGTATCCTCGATCTTCTGCTTGCCGACCTTGCCCCAGCGCTTGTCGGTCGTGGTGTCGTCCTTGTCGGTCGCCCACGATTTGATCACGCCGCGCGGGAGGAACTTCGCGCGGAACTCGGGGTTCGTCGGGTAATCGGGGTCTTCGGGATCCTCCTCGGCGTTCAGGTGATAGAGGTTGCCGAAGAACTCGTCGAAGCCGTGCACGGTCGGCAAGTACTCGTTGCGGTCACCGAAGTGATTCTTGCCGAACTGGCCGGTCGCGTAGCCGAGCGGCTTGAGCAGCTCGGCAATCGTCACGTCCTCGGCGTGCAAACCGACCGGCGCGCCAGGCATGCCGACCTTCGACAGGCCCGTGCGATACACCGACTGCCCGGTCATGAACGATGCGCGTCCCGCGGTGCAGCTCTGCTCGCCGTACAGATCGGTGAACCGCATGCCCTCGCGAGCGATGCGATCGATGTTCGGCGTCTGATAGCCCATCATGCCGCTCGAGTAACAGGACAGGTTCCAGATACCGATGTCGTCACCGAAGATGACGAGGATGTTGGGCTTCTTCGCTGCGTTCGAGTTCGCCATTGCCGCTGCCTCCAGCCGGCACGCGAAGCAAGCGGCGTTCCTCGCGCAGCTGTGTCCGATCCTGTAGTCACCGGCCACGTATTGCGCAGCCGCGCATCGCAGTGGCGTGCTTTACGTAGCGCGAACGTGCGCACATGCGCCGATGCGCATCACTTCGCGACGAAGATCGCGACGGCCCTCGCGCCGAGATCGTAGAGCGACTGGTTCATCCGGTACTCCTCGCCGGGAGCATGGAAGTTGTTTTGCGCCTCCATGAACGCGGACGTATCGCCGGCGCGATACCAAGCGAGCCCGCTCGGCGGCGCCGGCAACGTCACGCGAACGACCTGCGCGCTGTGGTTGTAGACGATGTACAGCGTCTGATCGCCGAACGATGGGCCATCGAGGCGCCACGCGAGCGCCGGCTTCGTCGCATCGTCCATGTAGCCGCCGCTGACGACCTGGCCAGCCGCATCGCGCCACGACACCTGCGTCGGCTCGATCCATTTCTCGGGGTGCAGTGCGGGATGCGCGGCGCGGAACTGTAACAGAGA
>DASUFX010000679.1:0-5231 GCA_036274355.1 Kofleriaceae bacterium
GTCGATATCGCCAAGAACCTGAAGCCGTCCGCGCGCAACGAGCTCGAGATCACCGATGTCAACAAGGAGTACCTGCGCCGCGGCAAGCTACGCGCGTGCGTGCTCTCCCGCGGCAACGCGTGGCTCGACACCGGCACCCACGACTCGCTACTCGAAGCCGCGAACTTCGTCTCGGTCGTCGAGAAGCGGCAGGGCCTCAAGGTCAGCTGCATCGAGGAGATCGCGTATCGGCTCGGCTACATCGATGCGGCAGCCGTGCGCTCGATCGCGGCCTCGCTCAAGGGCAGCGAGTACGCGCGCTATCTGCTCGACATGCTCGCATGAAGACGCTGCCGACCACGTTGCCTGGCGTCGTGCTGCTCGAGCTCGACGTGTACGGTGATCATCGCGGTCGGTTCATGGAAACGTTCCGTCGCGATCGCTATCGCGAGATCGGCGTCGCACTCGATCTCGAGTTCGTTCAGGACAACTTCTCGTCGTCGGCAAAGGGAATCCTGCGCGGATTGCACCATCAGCTGCTTCATCCGCAAGGCAAGCTCGTGCTCTGCACGCGTGGCGAGATCTGGGATGTGTGCGTCGACGTCCGGCGGGGCTCGCCGACGTTTGGTCAATGGTTTGGTTGCACGCTCTCGGCCGACAACCACCGTCAAATCTGGATCCCGCCCGGCTTCGCACACGGTTTTGTCGTGGTCTCGGAACAGGCCGACGTCACGTACAAGGTCACGGCTGTCTATGCACCGGCGGACGAGAAGTCGATCCGCTGGAACGATCCTGATCTCGCGATCGAGTGGCCGCTTCACGACGAACCGACGCTGTCCGCGCGTGACAAGGGCGCACCGCTCCTGCGTGACTCCGAGCTTCCTGTCTACACGCCATGAAGATCCTCGTCACAGGTGGCAAAGGCCAGCTCGGTCGTGCAGTCGCACGCCGTGGTGCCGCGCTCGGACACGTTATCGCTGCGCCGGATATCGACGAGCTCGACATCAGTGACGAGCAGCAAGTCCACCGCGCGCTGCGCGACTTCGCACCGGCCATCGTGATCAACGCGGCGGCATATACCGCTGTCGACAAGGCCGAGAGCGAACGCGGGCGCGCCTATGCGATCAACCGCGATGGCGCTGGGACCGTTGCACGCGTCTGCGCGGCGGCGCGCACGCGCTTGCTCCATGTCTCGACCGACTACGTGTTCGATGGCACCGCGACGCGCCCGTATCGCGAGGACGATCCGCTAGCGCCACTCGGTGTCTACGGCGAGAGCAAGGCCGAGGGTGAACATGCCGTGCACGAAATCGGCGGCACCATCGTTCGTACCTCGTGGCTATTCGAGGGCAAGGGACCGAGCTTCGTCCACGCGATCTTGCGGCTTGCGAAGGAACGCTCGGTGCTGCGCGTCGTCGCCGACCAGCGCGGCTGCCCGACATGGGCGGACGACCTCGCGGATGCGCTGTTCGTGCTTGCCGAACGACGCACGCTCGACGCCGTGTACCACTTCTGCAACGCGGGCGAGACTACGTGGCACGCGTTCGCCGTCGCGATCGTCGACGAGGCGCGCAAGTACCGCACGCTAGCATGCGAGCGCATCGATCCCATCACGACCGCCGAGTACCCGACGGCGGCCAAGCGCCCCGCGTACTCCGTGCTCGATACATCGCGCATTCGCGCCCTCGGAATCGAGCCGCCGTCGTGGCAGTCTGGGCTCGCCGCTGTCGTCGAACAGGAGCTGAGCTGATATGCGTCGTATCGTCGTTACTGGTGGCGCCGGTTTCATCGGCTTCAACTTCGTGCGCGAGCTGCTCGCTGCCGAGCCGCAGACCGAAGTTGTGGTGCTCGACAAGCTCACGTATGCCGGGAATCCACGGTCGCTCGCGGAACTGAGCGGCCAATCGCGGTTCAAGTTCGTGCGCGGCGACATTGGCGACAAGACCCTCGTGCGCGAGCTCCTCGGTTCTATAAAGCCGGCCGCGATCGTCCACTTCGCGGCGGAGAGTCACGTCGACCGTTCGATCGATGGTCCCGAAGATTTCATCCAGACGAACGTCGTCGGCACGTTCCACATGCTCGAGGAGACGCGCCGCTTTCTCGGCGAGAATCCGGATCCCGCATTCCGCTTTCTTCACGTCTCGACCGACGAGGTATTCGGCGCGCTCGGTCCGACGGGCTCGTTCTTGGAGACCACGCCGTACGATCCGCGGTCGCCGTACTCGGCATCGAAGGCGGCGAGCGATCACCTCGTCAACGCATACGTTCACACGTACAAATTCCCGGCGATCACCACGAACTGCTCGAACAACTACGGTCCGTACCAGTTCCCCGAGAAGCTGATCCCGCTGACGATCGCGAACGCGCTCGCCGGCAAGCGCCTGCCCGTCTACGGCAAGGGCGAGAACGTGCGCGATTGGATCTACGTGACGGATCACTGCGAGGCCATACGCATCGTGCTCGAGCGTGGCCGGATCGGCGAGTGCTATCTCGTCGGCTCGCGCAACGAGCAGAAGAACCTCGACGTCGTGCATACGATCTGCGACGTGCTCGACGAGCTCCATCCGGCGGGGAAGCCGCATCGCTCGCTGATCGAGTTCGTTACCGACCGCCCCGGCCATGACTTCCGCTACTCGATCGATCCGACGAAGATCGAGAGCAAGCTTGGTTGGCGCGCCTCGGTGAACTTTGCGGTCGGCATCCGCAAGACGATCGAGTGGTATCTCGCGCATCGCGAGTGGACCGATGCCATCCGCTCGGGCACGTACCGCGAGGGCATCTCGTGATCGGTCCTCTTCGCGGCGTGGTTCGACGCGTGCTCGGCCAGCTTCCAGAGTCGGTCGCTGAAAGCGCATCGTTCGAGCTGCGATCCAAGCTCGGCCGCAGCCGCGCCCGCCGGCTCACCATTCCCACCGGCGAGAAGGTCTACATCAACGTCGGCAGCGGCGGCGATTCGTTCTCCGGCTTCATCGGGATCGACTTCTTTGGCGACCCGACCGCGTACGGCGCCGACCTGCGCTACCCGTTGCTCGTCGACGACGATACCGTCGATGGCATCTTCACCGAGCACACGCTCGAGCACCTGACCTACGACGAAGATGCTCGGCTGCTGCAGGAGTGCTTTCGCATCCTCAAGCCGGGAGGTCGCATTCGCGTCGTGCTTCCGGACGTATCGCTGTTCGCAAAGCACTACGCAGCCGGCGACACGGCGTGGTTCGCGCAGTGGGAAGAACTAGTGCTCGCGCCGCGCGGCCGCAAGATGGTCTCGCCGATGACCGCGATCAGCTTCGTGACCCAGGAATTCGGCCACCGGTCGGCGTGGGACATGACGACCGTCGAGCGCTTTCTGACGGCGGCGGGCTTCACCGATGTCATCGCGTGCCGCTACGGCAGCGGAGCCGACCCGATACTGGTGAAGGACAATTCCTCGCCGGATCGCACGTTCTTGTCGTTGTATGCCGAGGCTGTCAAGCCGGTCCGGTAGCGCTTCTTGACAGTCCCCGCAGTCGCGCGTTCTAGTGAGCGGCACGTGAAGATGTACGACGCCTTGCGACTTGCGGCGGGGTGGGTGTTGCCACCCAATGTCGAGCGTGCGCTCACGCGTTCGGCCGAGCGCGTGTTCACCAGGTCGCTAGCGGCGAACAAAGCGCTGCGGAACCGGCACGCCGACAAGCAACGCTGCTTCGTGATCGGCAGCGGACCGTCGCTGAAGACGCAAGATCTGTCACGGCTCGCGAACGAATATACGATCGCTGCGAACAGCTTCTACAAGCACCCCGATGCTGGGAAGGTCGGCCTCAACTACCTGTGCATCGGCGACCCGCACTTCATGAGTGCGGAGCCGCGCGCGCTCGACTGGCACCGCACGATCGAAAAGGCGTTGCCGAGCACGACGATGGTGCTCAATCGAGTCGCGCAGCCGATCGTCGAAGAGCACGGCTTGTATCCCAATCAGGAAGTGTTCTACGTCGAGGGATCGATGGTGCCCGCGACGAAGGCGAGCGAGTGCGCACTCGATTTCACCCGGCGGCTCAATGTCGGAACGTCGACGGGAACACTCGTGATGATCCCGCTCGCGATCTATCTCGGCTTCAAGGAGATCTTCCTGCTCGGGTTCGATGCGAACTGGCTCGAGAATTTGGAGAAGAGCTATCACTTCTACGATTCGCACGAGCACTTTCCCGAGTTCGACTCGGTAGCCGCGGATACGCGCGGCTTTTCGTACGAGGGTGAGCTCGATACCGTGAGCCGAGAGTTCAAGGCGCACCGGCTGCTCGCCGAGCGCTCACGGCAACTCGGCGTGAAGATCTGGAACGCGACTGCCGGTGGCCGCGTCGACACGTATCCGCGGGTTCGCTACGAGGACGTGATCGCACGTTCGAGGACCGCGAGCTCGATGTGAAGTACGCGACACGCGCGTACTGGCGCCAGTGGCTGAGCGATCGGCCAAATCTGCACAAGATGGGAGCCAACGCCGGCTGGCTCCTCGCGGACAAGGCGCTGCGATTTCCGGTCGCGCTTGGCGTCAGCATCGCGGTCGCGCGTTATCTCGGGCCAGAGCGCCAAGGCGTGCTCGGCTACGCAATTGCATTTGCCGGGCTGTTCTCGGTGATCGCCGGGCTCGGCCTCGACGGCATCACGGTGCGCGAGCTGCTCGCGACACCCGACGAACGCGATCGCGTGCTCGGCACGTCGTTCCTGCTCAAGCTGCTCGGCGGCATCGGCGCGCTCGTGCTCGCGATTGCTGTTATCGCGATTGTCCGTCCGGGCGATACGACGATGCTGGTCTACGTCGCGATCATTGCCGCGGCGACGCTGTTCCAGGCATTCGACGTCACCGACTACTACTTCCAGTCACAGGTGCAGTCTAAGTACACGGTGTTCGCGCAGGCACCGGTGTTCCTGGCGCTCTCGCTGATCAAGATCGTACTGATCGCGTTGAATGCGCCGTTGACGGCGTTCGTTTGGATTTCGTTTGCGGACCTCGCGTTCGCGTCACTGTCGGTGGCGCTTGTCTTCCGCGCGCGTGTCGAACCGCTCACGCGCTGGCGGTTCGCGAAGGAGCGCGGCAAGGCGATGCTGCGCGACAGCTGGCCGCTCGCGCTGTCGGCGGCCGTGGGCATGGTGTACCTGCGAATCGATCAGGTGATGCTCGGCCAGATGCTCGGCGACGAGGAGGTCGGCGTGTACTCGGTTGCGGTTCGCCTCGCCGAGATTGTGATGATGGCATCGATGGTCATCTACTCGTCGAC
>DASUFX010000680.1:0-12176 GCA_036274355.1 Kofleriaceae bacterium
CAACCTCTCCGATCACTGACAGCAATTATTCGATCGAGCTATACGACGGGGTCGCGCTCGGCAACACCGCGGTCGTCGGCATGGGCGGCGCGACGGTCGCGCTCGCGATCGGCACGGCGGGCACGCTGTTCAACCCGTCCCCGCCGGCGGTCAAGCCAACGACGGATACCGACACGTGGAGCTGGGACTATCACCTGGACTACCTGAACGGCTCGCTCTCGACCGACTACGACAACAACGGATTCACGAGCGAAGAAAGCGGCACCTCCGTTTTCACGGGAGGCCTCGGCCTGCGCATTGGCGAGTGGGCCGGCGCGATCACTGCCACCCAGCAGTACGCACCGGTCGCAGACTCCGCCGTCATGGTCGGAACGAACATGGTGCCGCTGCAAGCGTCCGTGCTGCGCCTCCAGATCGCACTCGCACGCTGGGTCAGCCGGCTCGACACCGCGATCGGGATCTCGGCGCAGAGCGCGATCTTCGAGCTCAAGCCGGATTGTGCGGGCGCCGGTTGCGAGGCGCTGTTCGACGTCAACGGCGGCGGCCTCGAGCTCGGCGCGACCTGGGCGCCGCGCCGTCAGTCGCTCCGGATCGGCGCTGCGCTCGCGACACCGATCGCGGGAGGCAACGTGAGCGGCTGCGATCCGATGGACTGTAACGGCTTCATCCTGCCCGAGAAGATCGTGACGCCCTGGCGACTCGCGGCCGGCGGCGCCTACCGGTTCTCGGCGTCGGACTGGAACCAGCTCGTCGGCGGCTACTTCCGCGACGAGCGCAGCGTCACCGTCGCGGCGGACGTCATCGTTACCGGCTCGTCGGACAACGCGTTCGGTCTCGAACGATTTGGCCAGCACGAGCTGCAGCGCTCGGGGCGTCACGCGTCATTCGGCGTGCGCGGTGGCGTCGAGTACGAATGGCTGCCCGGCCGGCTGCGTCTGCGCAGCGGCAGCTACTGGGAGCCCGGGCGCTTCGTCGGCGTCGGTGGCCGTCTGCATGTCACGTTCGGCATCGAAGTGCGCGTGTTCCAGTTCTGGTTCTGGGGCACGTACCGCCGCGGCCGGATCTCGCTGACCGCTGACGCGGCCGAGCGCTACCGCAACGGCGGCCTGTCGGTCGGCTTCTGGCACTGACCGCGCGCTGGCGCACGAACTAAGCGCGCATCGCGGCGTCGATCGCGGCGTGGAACCAGCGCGCCGGCGATTCGAGCGAACCGAATAGCAGCTCGTCGACCGCGCCCGCATCGATGCTGCGCTGCGCTTGCTCGCAGACCCACAAATCCTCCCGCTGAAACACGCCCTCTTCGATCAGCTGCCAGCTCTTGTTCCAGTGTTCGGTCTCGTGTGCGCGCGCTGCCGGCACGAGCATCAGGTGCTCCCACGCGGTGACATCCGGCGCGAGCGGATGGACCGTCATGATCGACAGGAAGTCGGGATGCTCGACGAACACGGTCGACGGAAACAGCAGCAGGCTCGGCGTCGCGAGCTGACGCAGATCGCCCGCGCTCGCGAGATCACTCGGCGCTTCGAGTAACGCGCGACGGCCCGTGACCGCGCGGATGTGCGGGCCGACTGGCTCGGCGAGCGACGCGGCATCGAGGAAGAAGCGATAGACCGAGTCGCGGTGCAAGACGCGAATGTGATAGCCGTCGAGGAACGCTTCGACCACGAGCTTCCAGTTGCAGCGGCGCGTCGTCGTCGAGCGTTCCCATAGGACGTGCTGGTTGAGTCCAAGCGCTGCGACGTCAGCACCGAGCGGCCCGAGATAGCAATCGAGGTCGTCGGTGTCCGAAGCGCCGAGCCACACGAGGCCATCGCGCTCCGTCACGGGCAACGGCGCGAGCGCGCGCGTGTCGAGGTCGATGCCGGGAAACGAATCGGCGTGCGGCACGTGCACCAGCTTGCCGGTAAGGTCGTACGTCCACGCGTGATACGGACACGTCAGCGCCTTCGCCGCGCATGGCTTGTCGACGAGCCGCGTGCCGCGATGCCGGCATGCATTCGCGAACGCGCGCACGACTCCGTCAGTGCCGCGAACGACCAGCGCAGCTCGGCCTGGCAGATCAACTGGCAAGCACGCGCCGGACACAAGCGATGCTGACACCGCAACGATCCGCGGCCCACCGAAGAGCGCCTGCTCTCGCTCGCAGCGCGCGGCATCGCGATAGCGCAACGCGGACACTGTGAACGGCGCAGCATCCTCAGCGGTCGCGCAGTTACCGGCCCGAGCCTGAGCACGCAGCTTATCTGCCAAGCGGAGGGTCGTCGTCGGTTCCATTGCCTTTATTTTGTATACGAGATAATTATCTCGTATGCAAGACGATCGTCTACGCAGCTCGCTTGCCAACGCGGTCGTACGGTTGTTCCGGCAGGTCAATCGCGTACACAACCGGCTGTTCGCGGACCATGACGTCTCCGCGGAGCAGGCGCACATCCTGCTCATCCTCGGCGTCTATGGCCCGATGACGATCGGTCGGCTGCAGAAGCAGCTCTCGCTGTCGAGCGCGACGCTCACGGGCGCGATCGATCGGCTCGAAGCGCAGGAGCTTGTCCGCCGCGTGCCGTCGCCGCGCGATGGCCGCGCGTTCGTGATCGAATCGAGGCTGCCCGACCGCAAGCGCGCACAGCTCGAGGCGATCGTCGAGAAAGGCGATCAGCGCTGCTTCTCGGCGCTGAACGCGGGCGAGCGCAAGGAGCTGCTCAGGCTGCTCGAGAAGTGCGCCGCGCAACTCGAGGAGACCGCCGCCGCCAAGTGATCGCGACGAGCGCGATCAGCACGAGCGCGCCACGCTGATCGCCGGACGCCTCGCAGCAACCGCCACCACCGCCGCCTGGCGGCTTCGTGCCGCCGTCATCACCGACGCCCGCATCGGCATCGCCGGTCGGTGCGTTCGTCGCGCAACCTTTGTTGCCTTGACGATCGGTCGCACAGACTTGATACGTCGCGCTCATCGCCTCGGTTGGAATTGCCGCGCGCCACAGCATCTCGCCGTACCACTGCATCGGGATTTCCGTCGAGCCGACGACGACCACGACCTTCTGGAAGTCATGCACGTGCGACGGTCCGACAAGATCGTTGACGCGTGCGGTGAGGATGTTGCCGCTCAG
Organism: Kofleriaceae bacterium; assembly: GCA_036274355.1. GTDB lineage: Bacteria > Myxococcota_A > Polyangia > Haliangiales > Haliangiaceae > JABFXX01. The sequence continues at coordinate 3,105 of DASUFX010000680.1, forward strand.
CGACGTCGCGACGCGGACGATCGGCGGCGTCGTATCGACCTTCACCGCCATCGATGCGAGCTGCACCTTGTCGGGGAACGCGACCTCGCCCTGCCCTTGCAGGATGTCGATGCGACCATCGCCGTCGAAGTCGGCGACGGCGAGACCGAGTGTCGCGTTCGTGTCGTTCGGCGTCGCGTTCGCGACGAGCGTGAACTTGCCGCTGCCGTCGTTCGATAGCAGGCGGTCCGCGCCGAGCGTGCCGATCAGGAGATCGGGATCGCCGTCGTCGTCGTAGTCGAGCCACACCGCGACGTTGTCGTCCGCGTTCGCGGGATTCGCGGTGCCGGTGAGGCGCATCGAGGTTTCGTCGGCAAACGTGCCATCGCCGCGATTGACGAAGATGTGCTCGGTGACCTGCGGACCGTCGTTGATCGTGATGAGATCGAGGTCACCGTCTTTGTCGATGTCCATCGGCTCGAATTCGTAGTTGTTGGTGAAGTGCGGCAGCGCGTTTGGATCGTCGGTGAAGTGACCGGTGCCGTCGTTCTTGAACACGTAGCTCGTCGTGCAGCGCTTGCACGAAACGAGCACGTCGAGATCCCAGTCGTTATCGACGTCGGCGAGCTCGATGTCCCACGACCACTTCACGAGTAGATCGGGCATCTGAGTCGCCGTCGCTTCGGTGAACGTGCCTGCGTTGTTGAGATACAGGCGCGTGCGACCGCCGGTGTTCGTGCCCGGATTCGTGCCGCCCCAGTCGGCGAGCACGATGTCGAGGTCACCATCGTTATCGACATCACCAAATTCGGCGTCGCCGATCGACGTCAGCTGCTGCGGCAGCTGTGCTGTCGCATCCGTCCAGCTGGCAGCGTCGCGCTTGTAGAGTTTGAGTTGCGTCTGGTACGCGCCGCCGGTCAGCAGATCGAGATCGCCGTCACCGTCGATGTCGGCCGCCTTGATCATGCGTGACATCCCGGTAAACCCGCCGAGCGCGGTTGCGGAAATCTCGGTGCAGTTCGTCGTGCCGCCCCAGGTGTTCTTGAAGATGCGCGTCGGCTCGTTGTTCGGCGGGTTGCCTGGACTCGAGTAATCACCGCCGTTTGCGAGCAGGAGATCGACCTTGCCGTCACCGTCGACATCGGCGACCTCGACCTTGTTCGTCCACTCGGCAGTCGTGCCTATGCAGTTTGCGGTCGCGTCTTGCCAGGTCTGAGCCATCGCCACGCCGGGGGCAACCGTCACCATCACCACGATCAGGAGTCTGCGCATCGCCGGGACAACATCACGGCTTTGCGCTCGCTGCCAGTAACAAGTGGCTGCGCCAGTTGCGCATCTGGGTATGCGCCCCCGACGCCTCGATATGCGAGCAGGCTTGAGCTTTTGCACGTGACCTCAGGGCATGGTCGGTGCAACGGTACAGCCCATGCGACGCCGAACGTTTCTTGGCCTCGTGGGGGGAGCGAGTGCGGCAGCGATTGCCGGTCCGTACTTCATGCGCCGAGCGCACGCACAATTTGGTGCGTTCCCCGGAGGTGCGGAAGCGGCCACGCTGCCCGAGGGCCTGCGCGCAAAGCGCGTGCTCGAAGTCTTCCTCTACGGCGGTCTCTCGCAATGGGAGACGCTCTACTTCGTTCGCAACTACGGCACGCCGACTGACGCGACGTATCCGAACCAGCAGTACTACACGTACGCGTCCAGCAACGCGACGATGCTTCCTCGTTGCGGCACGGCCAGCTTCGACACCGTGCGCGACTTCGGTCAGGACGCACTCGGCGCGAACGTCGAAATCGGTCCGTTCGCCGATCGCCTCTGGGGGCGCCAGGACGTCGTCGATCGCATGCGCATCGTCGTGCAGAAGCACACGCTCGAGCCGCACGAGGCCGCGGTGCCGCAAGCACTCACCGGTCGTCCCGTTGGCCAGCCGACCGCAGCGGGTCTCGGTGCGCACGTGCAACGCGCACGACTCGACGGCGGCGTCACGCCGGATCGCGCATCGCCCTACTCCTACGTGTTCGCGACCGGCGGCATCTCGAGCGATAACGTCGCGGCAGCGGCGGCGCCTGGCGTGCATCCCGGCGCTGCGCGACCACTGCTGATCAAAACCGACAACGCGACCACGTTCACGAGCCTGCTCGGTCGCTCGACCGTCGGCGGCGCGCGCCAAAACCACGACGCGCTGATCTCCGCGTACACGAACCAGTACAACGCTCGCCTCACGTGGCCGAACGGCACGCGCGTACGCAGCGCGCGCACCGACGACTTCGAGGTCGCGTTCAACAACGCGAAGCGTGTCGACGCGATCAGCGCAGTGATCGCGCAGGATCTGTTCAACACGCAGGGTGGCACGTCGTGCCAGACGACGAAGTCGCGCGACATCCCGCTCATCGGCTTGTCGGCGGCCGCGCGCCTGCTCACGCATCCCACCGAGCCGGCGTCGTATGTGTGCGTCAGCGACACTGGCCTCTACGAAGCGTCGGGTGGCGGCGGTTACGACACGCACACCGACAACGCGCGTGACACCGCGACGAACTTCGACAACATGCTCAAGTCGTTGCTCGGCATCATCAACGCGCCAGGCGAGACCGACCCGAAGAAGATCTCGCTCGACGACACGCTGATCATCCTCAACACCGAGTTCGGCCGCACGCCCCGTGCGCAAGGCACGACCGGCCGCAACCATCATCCCTACGGCTACGTCACCGCGTTCATCGGTGGCCCGACGACGAAGGGCGTCTCCGGCGCGATCGGACCGAACGGCATGGCGGACATGTACGCGACGCCGGCGCAGAACCGGATCGCGGCGCTCCTCGCACTCGGCATCTGGCCGTTCTCGCAAGAAGCGTTCGCCGTCTCCGACGTACCGGGCGCGACAGGTGAAGTCGATGCTGCGCTCAAGGCCATGCAGATGTGCCTGGGGAGGACGGCATGAAGCGCCTCGCTGTCATCGCGATCGTCCTCGTCGCGTGCGGCACCGATCACCGCAAGCCCGACGACGGCGACGACACCCAGGACGTGCCGTACACCGAGTGCGGCGGCGATCCGGCGTCGTTCGTGCGCCAGGCGCTCGTGTCGCTCGACGGTCACCGGCCGCGCAGCCAAGCCGAGGTCGACGTCTATGTCGATCTGTACAACGCGGTGAAGACCGCAGGCGGCGATCCGAAGGAGACGGTCTCGCGCGCGATCATGGAGCGCCCCGAGTTCGCCGATCGCTGGATCGACACGTTCATGGACGCGATGCACGTCCAGCGCATCGACGTTCAGAACGAAGCAAGCTGCTGGGACAAGGCCGTGCGCACCACCGTCGATGCGGGCCTCGCAACCGCGATCCGCATGCAGGCCGCGACGACGAGCGGCGATGGCAAGGGCGCGTGGACGATGGCCGACCTCGCGCGCTCGGCGATGGTGCTCGACGATCCGACACCGCTGTATCGCGCGCAGATCTTCTCGATGGTCGCGCATCCGATTCCCGCCGCGAACGTGCCGGCGAAGGAAGCCGAGCTCGCCCGCCGCGCTGATTTCGGCGAGACGTTCGACTCGGGCTTCTTGCATCGCGACGTCGTCTGCCTCGCCTGTCACAACAGCGAGCGCTCGGTCACCGACAGCGACGATCCAGTGACGGATCGCCACTGGCCGGTGCCCGGTATGCCGGAGAAGGCCGTATACGGCACCTCGGCGGGCATCGAGATGGACCGCGCGCACGCTGCGTTCCGCGTCGATGGCTTCGTCGGCGGTAACAGTCATCCGTGGGGTTGGGACGCCGATTGCGGCGGGTTCTCGACGACGGTTGGCGACGACATCGCCGGCGTCGACGGCAAGCTCGCGAGCCTCACCGGCAAGCGCATCACCGTGTACGGCCTCGAGCAGGCACTCGCGCGCGGCTTCGACAAGCTGCGCGGTCAGCTGCCGCCGATCGGCATGGACGGCGCGATCGCGGATCCGGACGCCGCGCTCGCGTGGCTCGTCACGCTGAAGATCACCGAGGACGTCTGGAAGCGCGCGACCGGCACCTCGCTGACGATCGCGAACTACTTCCCGCGCAACCAGGCCTCGAGCGACCTCCTCTACAGCCTCGCCACGAAGTTCACGCAGAGTGGTTACTCGGTGAAGGCGTTGCTCGTCGCGATCGTGCAGAGCGACTACTACAATCGCCAACCGCCGGAGCTCGGCTGCGGCAAGGAACCGTACACGTATCCCGCTGTGTTCGATCCGTGGGTCACGTCCGACGCCGACCCCGAGCGCCGCTTCAACGGCCCCGGTGACGCGGTCACTGCGCTCGACGCACGCACGCTCGTCACCGCGACGAACGCTGCGCTCGAGTGGCCGGCACCGCCCGCCGCGTCGCGGTTCCCCGATTACGGCGACGGCTGCGAGAACGACACGTGCTCGCAGATGCAGAGCTCTTGCAACCAGTTCGGCGGGTGCTGCAACTCGTACAAGGCCGCCTGCATGATGGGCGGCGTGATGCCGTCGATCGAAGTGCCGTTCGAGCGCGGCGTCGGCATGTTCCTGCGCAATAGCGAGCGCGGCTTCCGCGGCCTCGATTTCCAGGCTCGCCTGGTCTGGGAAGACCGCACCGGTGCGTGCGCGCGCCCGACGTGGGCGAGCTCGGACTTCATCGACAAGATCGTCGCCGCCGGCGCAGCCGACACGACAGCCACCGTCGGTGACGTCGCGGCAGCGATCAAGGATCGCCTCATTGGCGAGTCCGCGATCGTCGACGCTCAGGAGATCGCCGCGATCACCGGCCTGCTCGGCGCCGCGCCAGAGATGCCGGCAAGCAATGTCACCGTGGCGGCCGCCCGCCAGTTCTGCGGCGCGCTGCTCGGTTCGCCGCAGTTCCTACTGCAAGGCATCGCGGGCCGCGGCGGCGACCGCCCGAAGCTCACACCGACGGACGTCGGCTACGACGCGATTTGCGCCGACGTCGCGACCCATGTCGCCGGCAAGACCGTGTCGTGCACGGGCGGCAAGCTCACGGTCCAGTAGTAGAAATCACCAGCGGTTGCAGGCGCGTGGCGTTTGCGCCATGTTCGCGGCAGCTATGCATCTCCATCGTTTCGGTGCTGCCTGTTTCGCTCTCCTGATCACCTCCACCATGGCTTGCGAGAACAAGAGCAAGCCCAAAGACACCGGCGAAGCCGCGCAAAAGCCGGCCGGTAACGAGACGCCGACGCCGGTCAACAAGGAGCCCGAGCTGCCGAAGCAGCCGAGCCCCGATCCAACGCCGGCCGCCGACGTGCGCCCGCCGGTTGCCGCGGATCTCGCGGAGTACACGAAAGACATCCCGGGCACCGGCACGAAGCTGATGGCCAAGATCGAGACGTCGATGGGCACGTTCAACTGCGAGCTCTACGGCGACAAGGCGCCGATGACCGTCGCGAACTTCGTCGGTCTCGCGACCGGCAAGAAGCCGTGGCTGAGCCCGAGCGGGATGCAGAAGGACAAGCCGTTCTTCGACGGCCTCACGTTTCACCGCGTGATCCCGGGCTTCATGATCCAAGGCGGCGATCCGCGGGGCGATGGTACCGGCGGGCCGGGCTACAAGTTCAACGACGAGATCTGGCAAGGCCAGCACATCGAGCCCGGCGTGCTCGCGATGGCGAACGCCGGCGTGCGCGGCGGCGAAGGCACGAACGGTAGCCAGTTCTTCATCATGGAAGGCGCGCGTCCAGATCTCGACACGCACCACACCGTGTTCGGCAAGTGCAAGGAGCTCGACCTGGTCAAGAAGATCGAGAACGTGCCCAGCACCGACGACAAGCCGAACACGCCGGTCACGATCAACAAGATCACGTTCTCGAAGGCGTAATCGGCGACGTAACCGCTGCGCGTCCGGCACGCACTGTTCCGGCATGGTCGCCAGCGCCCGGTTTCTCGCCTCGTTCCTCGCGGCGTCGCTCATCACCGGCTGTGGCGCGGCTCGCCCCGCCCGGCCGATGCAGCTGCAGCGAGTGATTCTGTACCAGAACGGCATCGGCTACTTCGAGCGCGCCGGTCACGTGCAGGGCGAGACGCTGCGGCTGTCGTTCTCGCGCGGCGAGCTCGACGACGTGCTGAAGACGCTGACGGTGATCGACCGGCTCGGTGCCGGCGTCGCGACCGTCGACGTACCGACGCTCGACGACAAAGCGACGTCGATCGGCCTCGGCGTCCGCATGAGCGCGGGCCGCGTGCATGACGTGAAGGTCAGCTATGCGGTGCCGACACCGACGTGGAAGGCCGCGTATCGCGTCGTGCTCGACGACAAGACGAAGGCGCAAAGCCTGATCCAGGGCTGGGCGATGGTGAACAACGCGTCGCAGGAAGACTGGCGCGACGTCCAGCTCACACTCGCAACCGGCGCGCCGATGTCGTTCGTGCATGACCTGCACACACCCGAGTACGTGAAGCGGCCCGACATCCACGGCAACCTCGTCGCGCCGATCGTGACCGGACCGATCGACAGCGAGAAGGTCGGCGCCGGTGATAGCGACTCCGACGGCATTCCTGACGTCGACGACGTGTGCCCCGACAGCCCCGAGGATCGCGACTCGTTCGAGGACACCGATGGCTGCCCCGACGCCGACAACGATCGCGATCGCGTGAACGACGCCTACGACAAGTGCCCGAACGAGCCGGAGACGTGGAACGGCTTCGAGGATGACGACGGCTGTCCGGATCGCGGCCGCGTCGTGGTGACGAGCTCGGCGATCGAAGTGCTCGAGCAGATCTACTTCGCGAAGACGAGCGATGGCATCAAGAAGGAGTCGGGTGAGATTCTCGACGCGATCGCGGCGACGCTGCGCGGCAATCCCGACATCGTCAAGGTCGAGGTCGGCGGCCACGCGAGCGACGACGAAGGCGAAGCGTGGGCGCTGTCGTCGCGGCGCGCGTCGGTTGTGCGGCAGGCGCTGATCCAGCGCGGCGTCGAGGGCAAGCGGCTCGTGGTCGTGCCGTACGGTTCGACACGGCCGCTCGATCCCAAGGCGGCGGACAAGAACCGCCGGGTCGACTTCCTGATCGCACAGCGCCAGGAGGAAATGCACGCGATGCCGACGCGGCGCGCGCCGACGCGCATCGATACCCAGACAGCGGCGGCGAGCGTCCACACGGCGACCAAGCCGGCCGAGGTCGCGGGCACCGTGCGCTACGAGCTGACCGAGCCGGTGTCGATCCGCAAGGGCTCGTCGTCGATGGTGTCGATCCTGAACAAGTCGGTCAGCGGCGAGGACGTGTACTTGTTCCGGCCCGATCCGAATGCACCCGGCAGCGCGCGGCATCCGTTCCGCGCGGTGCGCCTCGTCAACGACTCGGGCTACATGCTCGAACCCGGTCCGATCGCGATCTTCGCGCGCGGCACGTTCGTCGGCGACAGCATGATCGGGCGGCTCAACGTCGGCGAGACGGCGTGGATTCCGTACGCGCTCGACGGCGCGACGCAGGTGACCGCCGCGACCGACGAGGCCGAGCGGCCGATCAAGATCGTGTCGATCCAGCGTGGCGTGCTCACCGTCGAGAACGCGGGCGTGCGCGTCACCAAGTATTCGATCGCGGCGGGTGCCGATCCGGCGAAGCAGATCTATCTGCGCCACGACAAGGCATACGGGTTCGCGGCGAAGGACCTGCCGCCGGGCACGCAGGATCGCGGCGACTCGTATCTCATTCCGCTACCGCTGCAGGCGAAGAAAACGAGCGTGCTGTCGATCGAAGAGCGCCAGCCGCGCCGCCACACGATGCACATCCTCGATGCAGGCGCGACCGAGATCGGGCTCTACGTCGAGGGCTCGCACCTGGCACCGGCGATCGAAGCGAAGCTCGAGGAAGCGATCGAGCTGCGCAAGGAGATGGGCAAGATCGAAGAAGGGCTCGACGGTCTGCGCGAGCGCATCGTCGACCTCTCGGAGCGCGCCGACGAGATCCGCGAGAACATCCGCGCGCTCGACAAGGTGCGCGGTGCCGATCCGCTGCGCAAGAAGCTCGTCGCGAGCCTGACCGCGGTGACGACCGAAGCAGATGCGCTCGCGCGCAAGCTCGGCGGTGAGAGCGAAGCGCTCGCGACGGCGCGCAACAAGCTGCAGGACGCGCTGCGCGAGATCAACCTCGACGAGAAGACCTAACCGAAGATCTTCATCGAGTAGTGGTCGGCGCCCGAGTCCTTGCCCGAGTTCGCGTTCGTGACTTCCGTGAACGGCGCGTAGCAGTGGAACGTGAGCACCTGACCTTCGCCGGTCAGCATGAAGATCATCGGCCGATCCCAGTTGAACGAGTCGGGGTCGTAGACATCGAGGAACCGGAAGCTGAGCGCGTGCGACTCGCCCTTGCCGATGCTCATCGCCTTCGTGACGCTCGTCTTGTTCGTGATGACCGAGAGCTCCATCTGGTCCTTCTCGATCCAGCTGTACTTCGACGCGCAGTTGACCTGCGCCTCGAAGCTCCAGTTGAGCTTCTTGATCGCGCTCATCGCAAAGCCGTACGACGCCGGGTCCTTCACCTTCGAGATCTTCAGCGACTGCAGCAGCATGTGTCGCGGCGCCGCGAGCGCCTGCGCTTCGTCCGCGAACGACCACCACTCCTTCTCGTTGACCGGCAACTTGCCGTCGGTGACCGACGCGTGTTGATCGGGCGACGCCGTGTGCGTGACCTCGGCGCCCTCCCCTTTGTGTTCCTTGTCGAGCTTCATGCTCCACGGGATCGACCACTGCTCGGAGACGAGCGGCGCGGTTTCGCCACCGCGCTGCACGGCCGCCGTGGTCACGAACTTTTCGTGGCCCTGGATCTCGTCGAGCACGGCGTCGCCGACCTTGAGGTTCAGCGTCTGCGACGGCTTGTCCTTGACGAGCAGGACGTTGTCCTTGAACTGATCGGTCGGCTCGAGCGTGACGCTGTCGGTGTACCAGGGACCGCCTTTGCCCTTGCTGCCGCCCGTCTTCGAGTTGTCGCGATCGACGTACGGCGTCGCTGGGCCACCCGGCTTATCGTTCGGGTTCGTCGACTGGTCGTGCATCTGGCCGGTCTTCATCGTCTGCGTGCCGGCGACCGAGCCGTCGGCACGGCGATAGACCGCCTTCCGCTCCGATTCGAGAACGTTCTGGATGCCGCCTGCTTCGATGT